>NZ_JBEZLR010000002.1:0-269805 GCF_040652275.1 Streptomyces sp. NPDC048275 | reverse complement strand
ACTGGCGACGCCGCCACCAGGCCCGATCCCAGGACAGCCACTACCAGCGACAAGCCACTCAGGCATGAAGATCGCGATCTACAACTGGAGTACTAGACGCACTGCGGGACGAGTTCCACCGCGCAGTGAACATGACCTCTCAGGAGCTGGCGGCCTGGCTCCGGCTACTACGGCGGCGAGCCACTCGGCGAGCGCGTCGGCGAGCGCGCGCAGGCCCAGCAGGCGCGGGGGCCCGCCGCTCGCGCCCAATCCGGGAAGGTCCACGGTCCACGTGTCACGGCCGCGGCCAAGGATCTCAACGAACGGAAGGAATTCCCGGCTGGAGATCCAGGCGCCGTAGACGCACGCCCCCGACGGCGCTGATCCGACGATCCGCCATGCCTCCATCTGCCGGCCATTCGCCGTCACAGTGATCTGTTGCATTGCTCATGCATACCCACGCTCTTGGCCACCGGGTTCGCTTTATAGCACCGAAGAGCGGCTCGCTCCAATCGGAGCAGCTTGAGCCGGGCGACTTCAAAAGTAGCCACTCCCCTGTGGAGAGAAATTTTCACGCACTCCCCTGGCCGAGACCCGGAATCCGCTATTTCGTAGCAGATGAATCCTTCGGTGCGCAGTAATTCGCCCTGGCCGCACAAGGCAGCAGCCGCAAGTCGCGCCGCCCCTTCGGTGAGTAACAGCTTGCAACCTCCCGGATACTTTTTGTCACTCACGCCTTCAAGTGTGGGGTATCGTGGAGAAGTTCCGGTCACCCCTCAGCGGACGGGTTGGAGCTTGTGTCGACATCAAGTGATGCGGTATTCGGCGCTCCGTGCTGGGTCAGCCTCATGGCCCGCGATCTGCACGCCGCCGAGGATTTCTACGGCGGGGTATTCGGCTGGGAGTTCCGCCCCACACGGCTCGGCGAAGAATTCTCCGTCGCCTTCCTCGACGGAGCCCCGGTCGCGGGCCTCGGTGCACTCGCCACACGCCTGGCCGTGGCCGTCGCGTGGACCCCGTACTTCGCCGTCGACGACGCCGACGCGGTCGCGGGGCGCATTCGTGAGCGCGCCGCCACCGTCGCTGTCGGCCCGCTCAACCTCGGTACCGGCCGGGCCGCTTTGGCCGCGGACCGCGACGGTGCAGTCTTCGGCATCTGGCAGGGCAGGGTCATCCCCGACTGGGGTGTCGGCAGGGAAGAGGCGTCCGCCTGGCTGGAACTGCGCACCAGGGATGCGTTCGAAGCGGCGATCTTCTACGCCGAGGTCCTCGACTGGGGGTGCGGACAACCCGACTGCTGCCAGGTGGCCTACGAGGACGACCAGGTTGTCCTGCGCCACCACGGCGCCGCCGTCGCACGGCTCGTCGGCGGCGCGATCGAAGCCGCTCCCGACCCACACATCCAGCCTCGCTGGCACGTGCACTTCTACGTCCCCGACATCGACTACGCCATCGAGAAGGCCATCAAGCTCGGCGGCAGCGTCGTGCCACCCGACGGGACCATCGACGCAGCCGACGACCAGGCGATGCTGCGCGACCCGGACGGAGGAATCTTCACGGTCACCACCCGCACATCCGGATAGCCGGCCCTTCACGGAAATCGGGCCCTGCTCATCGCGACGCATTATGGCCAAAGGCAGCGCGAGGCCCCGGCCGGAACCTGCTTCCAAGCGACTTCCCCTCCGCCCACCCATGAAACCGAAGAGGAGACGGGGGCGGCCATCGGGCCCCGACCAGCCGCACGTACGGGTGCCGTACGGGTCTGCGCCCGAGGCCGCGCCGGCTTCGGCGGGTGAGGGCCCGGCCGGGGGCACGGAGCCGCCAGGTTCCAGGCCGGGGGTCAAGCGGGGATCGAGGTCGGGATTGTTTGCGACATATCGAGCACGTGCCCACACTGCTCCGATCCACATCCGACGGCACCTGAAGTCCGATAGACGGTAAACGACCAGATCAGGCCTCGTCGCATTTGTGTACGGCACACATCCTTCATGCCTTCCTTGACACCTGGACGTGCGTGGCCGTGCCACGTCACGCACCGCCCTCTTCCACTTCCACGGCGAGTAAACAATTACCGAGGAAAGGAAGAAAACACTGGGCTCATGGTGGACGCCGACGAGGAATTCGCCAGGAACGGAATATACGCGGCAAGGCCCAGGAGGCAGTGGGCAAGGCCAAGCAGAAGGCCGGAGAGATCGCAGGCGGCGATGAGCTGCACCTGAAGGGGGCCGAGGACCGTCTCAAGGGAAGGTCCGCCGGGCAACCGAGGCGATGCTGAGCCGATAGCTTTCGCGCGTGTCTTCGCGTGGTTCACGACGGCCACTCCGTCCTGCTCGTAGCCCTTTCCGCCGCCGGGAAGGAAGTCCAGGATCGTCGCCGCACCGTGCCAGGCCCCTCGTGGTGTTCGCCGCAGTGCGTACCGCTGAACATGGGCGACGCGGCAAATGGGTGACGTGTCGACTGCCTGGCCGGCGTTGGTTCGTTGAGCCAGTATGGAAGCCTTCGGCAACTGCCCGGAGCCGGGTCCCGACGCCCGGCTTGCCCACCATGAAGAGGACACCTGCGGGTGGTGCGTGCAACCACGGGAGGCTCACGCCAAGGTCCGTCAGTTGCCGACAGTGGACGGCAAACGTTCGCTCGCGCCGTGGATGGTGCCGGCGGGGCTGCTTCTGCGTCCTGCGCAGGTCGACAAGTGACGGCGGTAAGGACGGTGATGGTCGCTCTGGCTGCGGTCACGATCGTCGCTGCGACGGTATCGGTTGTCCTGACCGCGTGAATCACCCTCTCAGGGGGCAATGGGGTCCGTCCTCGTTCCCAGCGGCGACGTCGCCGCGTCGACGGCCTCAAGGCCCGCCCGTCTCAAGAACTCCCGGAGGCTGTGCGCCAGACCCACGATCTCGCCGTCAACCCGCACCCGCCGACCACCCCCCAAGAGCAGCATCGGCGGCCTGTTCACCCGGCTGGGTTAGTCCCGATGGCCCGTTCGGCGCACCCGGGGTTGCATGGACGGACGGGCGGGTGCCGGATGCCGGCGTCAACGCCCCCGGGTTCCGTCAGGGCAAGCCGGCCGACCGTCCCCGCCAGGGGTGAATCGAGGGAGAGGCTCATGTACGAGATGCGAGCGGGCCCCGCGACGACTGGCACGTCCGGCATGGTTTGGCACGTCATCGCCAGGGATGATGCCCGCACCACCCTCTGCGGACGGCAGCTGGCCCAGGCCACGCCGGCTCCTGCTCCGCCCTTCGGTGATACGCCGACAGAAAGCTGCTGCTCGCCATGCATGACAGCTTTCCGCGCCGCCGTACGAGCCAAGGAGAGCTGAAACCGTGCCACGTCAGGACCGCCGCGGCATGCCGATGCCCCCGTCGGGCGAGGACGGCAGGCCCTGTCTGTTCGGCGGCGCTGCTGCTCGGACCCTGGCCCGCGGTGCGGGGCTTGTGGCCGGGGCAAGGGCGCTGCGCGGAACGTCGGCCATGTCCGCGTACTGGTTCCTGAGCGCTCTTGTGGACCGCGGCGATGAACGTGTCATGGAACCCGCGCGGTGGCGCGAGACCGGATCGGCACAAGTAGGGGTTATGAAGTCAGGCCCGCCATCGTCTCCAGTTCCCGATGGATGGAGTCCGCCAGGGTCTGGGCGGTTCCGGGCGCTGCGTGGCTGACGACGGTGAGCGTGACGGTCTGGCCGTAGGAGACTGCCTCGAAGTTCGCGGTGCCCGGCCGGTGTAGGGGTGGTAGCCCAGCGATGCGGAGCAGTGGCCGGTGGTCCAGGAAAGCTCGCGGGTGTCTCCACTTGAGTGCCGTCAGCGCAACTGCCGCATAGGTGGGTGAGTAACCACGTGCAGCGATGAAGCTCAGGGTCCAGGGCCTCAAGTGGTGTGTTGTTTCAAGGACGCGGATGACCTCGCGTTGTCCCACGATCTGTGGGCCGACGTCGGCGAGCAGTTGTCGGCAAGCGTCGAGCCGGGCATGGGGGGTCGGCTCGTGCAGTGGCAGCGGGACGCGGGCGGATGCGGCGAAGTTGCCCAGCTCATGGGCGGTCTGTCGGGTGCGTAGATTCACGGGGATCGCAGCTTGGACCGGTGGCTTACCGCGCTGGGCGGCTTCGTTGCCGAGGTTGTAGGTGCTGCGGAGGGCTCCGGTGGCGCAGCACAGGAGCAGTTGGCTGATGGTCGCCCCGGCGTCGTCTGGCAGGCTGCGTGCGCAGCGCAGGCTCTGCTGGTCCAGGACTGATACGGAAACTTCCGAGGTGGCGCCTTCGCGCGGGCTGGGGAGAGCCCTTCCGGGACGAAGTTCGGCGCGCAGCGTACGGGCGAGCCGAGTCCAGTTGATCGGTTGCCTCGGGGTCTGGTGCTGCGAGCTGGGAGTGGGGCTGAGAGTCGGTTTGGCGGAGCCGTCGAGTAGCAGTCGGAGCAGTACCCCCACCGAGGCGCCGTCGAAAAGAGCGTGGTGGGCGAGGAGCGCGAGGGCGAATCCGCTGTCCGGGGTGGTGGGTAGGGTCAGCAGACGCCATGGCGGCAGGCCGGCGGGCATCGGCTCACGCAGTTGCCCGGCGAGCCATTTGTCGAGGCTTTGCGCGGGATCCCCTTCATTCGGTCGGGCGGTGCCGGTAAGAGAGCGCACATGTTTGGCTGGATCGAAGCTGGGTGTCAAGGCCCAGCGGGGGCGCTCGGTCAGACGTCGCAGTGGCGGTTCCAGGACCAAGCGCAGCCGGGTTTCACCGCCCCACCGTTCGACGACTCTCGCTCGCAGCTCCTCGATGGCAGGAGGGTCTCCGGCAAAGAAGGCGACGCATCCGATCGTTTCGGGCAGCCCGTTGCGGACGAGAACCTCATCCACAACAGCAAGGCCGATGCGATTATCCACCGATACTCCGTTTCCTTGGATTTTGCGGACGGGTAATGAGCCCATAACGTAGCTCAGCATCATGGGAGATTTTTCAGAAACGAAGCTTCGGCCGAACTTCGCGTACACCTTTGTCGGTACGCTCGGGTTGCGGCTCGACAAGCCCGAGTGGCGACGCACCAGAGCTGCGGCATGGCTGGGAATGGTGGCGGTCTACTACCTGGTCGACCTGGCCGTAATCCGCTCGCCCGGATCGACATCAGGGGAATCCGGGCGATTGCTGCGTGAAATTTCCGTGTGGTATGCGCTGACGGTTTGGGTTGTTTACTACGGCGGGATCATCACTGTCCTGGGGACGTCGGTCAAGCGACGGATCAGTGACCGTCTCGGAGAAAAACGCGCCTATCTGGCCTATGAGGCTGTTCTCGGAGTAGTTTTTCTCAATCAGGGCTTTTCTCAGGCTGTTCTGATGTACGCATTCGGCAGCAGTTTCCCCGCCGGCGTTCCGGTCTGGCTCAGCTGGTCGGCCGGCACCGTTCTCATCGTGGTGGGCACGACGTTCAAACTGTGGTCGGCCCATCTGACGGGGCTCGACACGTTCTACTGCCGGGACATGTTCCTGGACCGTCGCAGGGACCATGCCGACGGCAGCGGTCTGGTCACGTCCGGCCCCTACCGGTTCTTCCGGAACCCGATGTACGGCATCGGAACGGTGCACGCCTACGGGTTCGCGCTGTGGTGCCGGTCGGTCGAAGGGCTGGCCATCGCGGCACTCTTCCAGTGCAGCATCTACCTGTTCTACGCGGTGGCCGAGCGTCCGTTCATCAACCGGGTCTATGCACCGTGCGCCCGCTCGACCGCCTGACCCTCGGCTACCTGTCGGTGGCGGCCGTCGTGGCGGCGGCGGGTCCCGGGCCGGTGCACGACCGCGGCGGACTGCTCGTCGGCTTCTGCGGGTGCGCGGTCCTGGTTCTCGCCTGCGCCGGGCTGGCCCGGCGCAGACCCACGAGCCGACTGGCCGGCTGCGCCGGCGTGGGCTGCGCGCTGGCGTTGACCCTCTTCCTGTATCCGGCGATCGGGCGTTACGCGCTGGTGCTGCAAGGGCGGTTTCTGGACGAGGAAGTGAATGCCTGGGAGGCACGGGTGTTCGGTGTCCACCCGAACCTGGCCCTGGACGCTTTTACCCATCCGGCATTGACCGAATTCATGATGGCAACCTACTTCTCCTTCTATCTGTTCGCCGCGCTACCGCCGCTCTGGTTAGCGTTCCACAGCCACGCGAAAGAAGCCGAAAGTTACCTTTTCCGCCAGATGCTCGCAGTCTACCTGTGCTACCTCGGTTTCCTTCTGGTCCCCTTGCAGGGCCCGGCGTATTCCTTGCAGGATCAGTTCGAGCCGCCTAGCCTCACCGGCTACAGCATGACCGAACTGCAGACGTACATCATGACTCGCGACCCGGCCGGTGCATGCTTCCCGTCCGCACATGTGGCCACATCCTGGGCCGGCTTTCTCGCGATGCGCCGCATCCTGCCTGCCAAGGTATCCCTTTTCTTTCTGCCACTCGTCCTGTGCATCACGGTGTCCGTTGTCTACAACCGGTACCACTACCTCAGTGACGCGCTCGCCGGAATCGCCGTGGCTCTGCTCGCCCATTTCCTCGCCACCGCATTCGATTCGCGCCCTCTTTTCCCCGCTTCCTTCCCTTACAGGAGCTCGCACCGTGGACATCTTCGAAAAATGCCGTGACTTCGACTCCGATCGTATGTACGAGACGTTCGGCAGCCTGGTCTACTTCCGTTCCCTTCAGCTGTCCACCCATCCGGGTGAAGTGGTGATCAACGGCCGCTCGGTAGTGATGGCCGGTTCGAATGACTATCTCGGCCTGGCCCGCGACCCCCGGCTGGCGGAAGCCGCCATCAAGGCCGTGCGCCTGGACGGCACGGGATGTTCGGGCTCCCGGCCGTTGTGCGGCACCCGAGATATTCACGAGCAACTGGAGAGCGCGTGCGCCGCGTTCCTCGGACGGGAGGCTGCCGTCCTGGCTCCGTCCGGGTTTCAGACCAATCTGCTGCTCGCCGGTCTGCTGGGCAAGGACGACGTGGTCCTGGGCGACCGGGACAATCACGCCTCCCTGGTGGACGCGGTGCGTCTGTCGGGTGCCCACTACCACCGCTACCGCCGCGACGACGTAGCACGGGCGGAAGGGTTGCTGGCTGAGGCGCCGGACGGCGCCGGACGGGTCATCGTCACCGACGGGCTGTTCTCCATGGAGGGCGACCTGTGCGACCTGCCCGGCCTCACCGCACTCGCGGCCCGATGCCAGGCCCGCGTGGTGGTCGACAGCGCTCACGACTTCGGCCTACTGGGTTCTACAGGTCGCGGTGCACCGGAACACTTCGGCCTGGAGAACCAGGTCGACCTGGTGACGGCGACCTTCTCCAAGAGCCTCGGGTCGGCGGGCGGGGTGTTGGCGGGCCCGGCGGAAGTGATCGATTTCGTCAGGTCCCGTGCCAGGGCAGCGGTGTTCACCGCCGGCATGGCACCGTCTGTCGCGGCGGCGGCACTGGCCGCGCTGGACATCATCCGCGCCGAACCGGAGCGGCGGGTCCGTGCCCTGGACGTGGCGGAACGCATGCACAACGGGCTGCGGGCGCTGGGCTACGACACCGGGAACTCCGTCAGCCCCATCATCCCGGTCAGCGTCCCGGGCCAGGACCGGTGCCTGGAACTGTGGCACCGGCTTCTCGAAGCCGGCGTCTACGCGAACCCCATCGTCGCGCCCGGCCGCCCCGCAGGTCGGGAGATGCTCCGGGTGTCCTTCACGCCTCTCCACAGTGACACTCAGCTTGAACAAGTGCTGGAGGCTTTCGCCGCAGCCGGCCGCACCACCGGTGTCATCCCCGTTGCTCCGCCCGGTTCCTGGACTCCGGTGCGCGTGGCACGCCCGCTCTCCACGGCGCCGAGCATCGTCCCGCCCCGGTCTGTCACCTCACCGACCGCCCCCACAGCACTCCGCTGAACATGTCCAGGGTCCCCTGCTCGTCTCCTCACAGGCCAGGTTCCTCCATGTCGCCCGTAACTGAGTCCGTCACTGTCGCCCCAGCACGTAGCCGCAAGGAGCTGACCGCCTTCATCCGGCTGCCTCACCGCCTGTACGCAGACAACCCGCACTGGACACCACCACTGGACACCACCGCCCGCGACCTGCTGGACCCAGCCCGGCGTCACCCGTTCCATGACACCGCCACCGTCCAGCCGTTCCTGGCCCACCGCGGCAGGCGGGTGGTGGGCCGGATCGCGGCTGTCGACGACCCGCGCCTGGCAGAAGGCGGGTTCGGGCTCTTCGAGTGCGAGTCCGATGCCGAAGCCTGCGACGCCTTGTTCGCGGTCGCGTCCGACTGGCTGCGGGCCCGTGGCCGTGACGCCGTGCTGGGACCGCTGAATCTGTCCACCAACCACGAATGCGGACTGCTCGTCGACAGCTTCGACACCCCGCCGGTGTTGCTGATGCCATACAACCCGGACTACTACCAGGTCCTGTTCGAAGAAACCGGGCTCAAGCCCGTCAAGGACCTGTGGAGCTGGACGATCGATCTGACCGCCCCCGTTCCCGACCGCATCGCCCGCCTGGGCGACCGGGTGGCCCAGCGCCAGGCATGCGTGCTGCGTCCCCTCGACCTGACCCGGCTGGACACCGAAGCAGCGACACTGTGCCAGATGTACAACGATGCGTGGCAGGGCAGCTGGGGGTTTGTCCCGATGAGCGAGGCCGAGTTCCGCCACGCAGCACACGATATGAAGCCGCTGCTGCGCCGTGGCAGTTGCCTGGTGGCCGAGGTCGACAGGACACCAGCCGCATTCGGCATGATTCTTCCGGACGCCGCCCCGGCGCTACGCGCCGCGCGCGGCCGGCTGTGGCGCTACGGTCTCCCTCTGGGCGCCCTGGACATGGCCCGCACGCTGCGCCGTGCGGACGCAGGGCGAGCCCTGCTGATCGGTGTCCTGGCCGAGTACCGGGGCCAGGGCCTCGATGTGCTGCTGCGGCTCGCGGCGCTGGAGCAGGGCCGTGCCCTGGGCTGGCGCACCCTCTACGCGTCCTGGACTCTGGAGGACAACACCTCAGCCAACAGGGGCATCGCCGCGATGGGCGGACGCCGAAGCGTCACGCACCGCCTGTACGAACTCGGGCTGTGAGGCGGGGCATGCGCATCCTGCTCACCGGTGCCACCGGCTTCGTCGGCCGCCGCCTGGCCCTCTACCTGCTCGACCGTGGCCACAGTGTGACCGCTCTCGTCCGCCCCGCCACCAGTCCGGCCGCCGTGCGGCGGCTGCTGGCCGGCGGAGTGGAGCCCATCGGCGAAACGGCCGCCGCACTGCGCAGAACTGAAGCGGTCGTCCACCTGGCGGCCGCCACCAAAGCGCGTACTGCCCAGGATTTCCAGAGGGCGAACGTGGAGGGCACACGTGCCTTGCTGAGCGCTGCCGCCGCGCTCGAGAGCCCGCCCACCGTCGTGCTGTGCTCCTCTCTGGCAGCCGCGGGTCCGTCCAGCCCGGCCCGCCCCCGGACGGAGGCCGATCCGCCCGCACCCGTGTCGGACTACGGGCGCAGCAAGCTGGGCGCCGAGACCGTCGTACGTGGCTTTGCCGACCGGGTGCCCGCTGTCATCGTCCGTCCGCCCGTCGTCTACGGGCCGGGCGACCCTGCCTTCCTGCCGACGCTGACGGCCATGGTCCGGGCGGGCGTCGGCGTACGCCCAGCAGGACGTGCCGCCTACTGTCTGATCCATGTGGACGATCTCTGCGCCGCGCTGACGCTGGCGCTGACCGCGGGCCACCGCGTCGACCCGCGCGACCGGCTCTCGGGCGTCTATCACGTATGCGACGGCACCCCACGGACCTTGCCGGAGATCTGCCGTCACCTCGCCCTCGCTCTGGGCCGCCGGGCGCCGCTGCTCATTCCCCTGCCCCAGCCCATGGTGCGGACTGTCGCGGCGGTCTGCGAGATGGCTGTCGGGCCGTGGGGCGGTCAGGCGCTGCTGAACCGGGACAAGGCCCGTGAGCTCAGCCAGGCATTCTGGACCTGTGCCCCCGACCGGGCTCACACGGAACTGGAATTCACACCGCAACGGGTGCTGCTCGGCAAGGAGTTCAGGGCCTCACTCGGCTGAGCCGCGTCCGGGTCCGTCCTGCCGGGCTCCTGCCGGGCGCCCGGTAGGAGCCCGGCAGGACGGACCCCGCACATTCAGCGGCCGAGCCCGCCTTCCACGGGAGCCAGCAGCAAAGACACGTTGTGGCCGCCGAAGGCGAAGCTGTTGCTGAGCACGAGGCCGGCGGGCAGCTTGCGCGGTGAGCCGGTGACCACATCCAGCTCGCACCGGGGATCCAGTCGGGTCAGGTTCGCGGTAGGTGGGGCCATGCCCTTGGCGACGGACAGCGCCGCGATCACCGCCTCGATGGCGCCTGCCGCGCCGATGCCGTGCCCGGTCACCGACTTGGGTGCGGTCACCGGCACCTTCCCGGCGCCGAAGAGTGCCGTTACCGCCCGCGCCTCGGTCACGTCGTTCAGTTCCGTGCCGGTGCCGTGCGCGTTGACGTGTACCACCTCATCGGCCGTCATACGCGCATCGGCCAGGGCCGCGGCCATACAGGCTCGGGCACCGGCCCCTTCCGGATGCGGTGCCGTGAGGTGACACGCGTCCGAGTTACGCCCGTAGCCGGCTAGTTCGGCGTAGATCCGTGCCCCGCGCGCCCGCGCCGACTCAAGCCGTTCCAGCACCACGAAGGCAGCACCCTCCGCCATCACAAACCCCTTGCGGCCGGTGTCGAAGGGCCGGCAGGACTCGGCCGGATCAGCGAACCCGGTCGCCAGAGCCCCCAGCCGGTACATGGCCATCATCTCTGTCGGCGTCAGGGGAGCGTCGTGCCCGCCGGCGACCACCACATCGGCGCTCCCGGCCCGGACCATTTGAGCACCCTCGCCCACCGCGTGGCTACCGGAGGCGCAGGCGGTGGACAATGTGAGGCTCGGCCCGCCGACGCCGTGCGCCATGCTGATCAGCGCGGCACCGGCATTCGACATCACCATCGGCGTGTGCAGCGCCCGCGGCCGCGGCACCGTGCCGCTCTGCCGCAACAGGGCGTGCTCCTGGGTGGCCAGCCCTCCGTACGCACACCCCGTGACCACCGCGCGCCGACCCGACTCGGCCATCAGGCCACCGGCATCCGCGACCGCGTCGGCGGCCGCGCAGAACGCCAGTTGCGCCGAGCGGTCGGCCCGCGCCGCCTGCTTCGGCGTCATGTACCCGGCCGGGTCGAAGTCGACGATCTCGCAGGCCACGTCCACCGGGAGTCCGCTCGTGTCGAACAACTGCACCGTTCCCGCGGCCGACCGCGACTGCACCAGTGCCGTCCACAGCGCCTCCGGCGTGTCCCCGGCGGGGGTCCGCACACCCAGCCCTGTGATCACCACACGGACGGCACTCATCAGGCCACCTCAGGGGCACGGGCAGCCAGTCGGGCCACCACCAGGTCCGCCACGCCCCCGAAGGTCGCCGCCCGCTTCACTGCGTCGGCGTCCAGCGTGACTCCGAACATGTCCTGCACCGCTACGTCCAGCTCCGCGAAGTCGAGGCTGTCGGCCGCCAGATCGGCAACCAACCGAGCCTGCGGAATCACCGTCTCCTCCGGAACGGACAACACCCGCGCGCACAACTCCCGCAGCTGACGCGTGACTTCCTCGGACTCCATGCCGTGTCCCTTCACCGTCGGAAAACTACGGACAGTACCGTAGCGATTACTGGACGTGGCGAAACACTGCGTTTGAGCACTCGGCCGCGGGGCGCCCCCCTGGGGCCGCGCCCCCTCGGCGATGTGAGCGGAACAGCTGTCACTCCGTCGTGTGACGCACTACGCTCGCCCATCCTCACTCGCTCGTGCCCTCGGTCACACCAGAGGCAGACAGACGGGCGACGGTCTCCGTGCCGGCCGAGGTGGCCGAGGGATGCGTCCGGGGGTAGCTGCGGGTACGGAACCAGAAGACTGCCAGCCCCACCGTGCTCGTCACCACGAACCACCCGGCACCCGGCAGCAGATACAGCCAGGCAGGAACAGAGGCGAAACCGGCGGCGAAGGAAGCCTGCATCGGCCCGTACAGCGGCAAGAACGCGAGCAGCTGCTGGTCCGAGAGGGGATTCATCGTCGGGTTCTGCACGCCGAGGTCGATGATGCTGGTCATCACCACGATGCACATCCCCTCCAGTTCGCCGCGCAGCAGCGCGCCGAGAAGGATGCCCAGCCCTCCGTACACGAGTGCCGTCGTGAAGACCGCCGGAACCATCGCCCACACATGCCGCACAGGCCACCACCAGTACAGGTTCACCACCACGTAGGCTGCCAACAGCGCGCCGATCAGCAGCAGGGCAACCACTTTGGCCAGCATCAGCTGGATGCGCGGATAGCCGGCCAGCACCAGACGCCGGTCGATGTCGGCGGACTTGAACGTCGACATGAACATCATGAATCCCATGAGGAACGTCACCCCGTTCATCGCCCCGACCAGCTGGCTGACGTGGTTGCTGTTGGCCACCACGTCGCCGCCCGCCGCCGGCACCTGGAAGTGCAGGTCGGCCACTTGGGTGTAGACGTGCATCAGCCAGATCCACATGGGCATGAAGCCCACGGCCAGCACCATCGCCAGCCGGTTGCGGGCATGCCCGACCAAGGTGAACCGCAAGGCTGTACCGAACGCCTGCCATGACCGCCTCACCGCAAACCCCCATCCGCAGAAGGCGCCGTGGCCGCCCCATCAGGCCGGGGCGGGTCGGCCGGGTGAACCGTGCCGTTCTCCAAGTGTTTGACCATGTCGAAGCGTTCGTTGTCGTGGGCGAGGTGAGAGACAACCAGGACGCCTCGGCCCCGGTCCCGCAGATGTTGGGCAAGAGCCCAGAATCGTTGGTACGTGTCGTAGTCGAAGCCCTGGTAGGGCTCGTCCAGGATCAGCAGGGGCGGATCGTGCATGAGGGCGAGGGTCAGGTTCAGCTTCTGCTGCGTTCCGCCGCTCAGGTCCGACGTACGCGATTTCCGGTACTGGGAGAAGTTCAGCAGCTCCATCAGCTCGTGCGCCCTGCCCAGTGTGGGCAAGGCGTAGGCGACCTGAAAGAACCGAAGGTGCTGCTCGACAGTCAGCGTCTCGTTGAGCACCACCCGCTGCGGGCAGTACCCCAGGTGCCCGAAGCGTGTCACCGTCCCGCCGTCGGGCGCGAGCTGCCCACAGATGATCCGCAGCAACGTCGTCTTGCCTGCCCCGTTCTCCCCGACCACGCACACCAGCGAACCCAAAGGCACCTCCAGCGAAGCACCCCGCAGCACCTGCCGACGACCGTACGCCTTGCGCACGCGCTCAACGCGTAGCCCGAGTGGGGGGCCACCGGACCGGACCGGCTTACTGATCTTCATCACTTGCTGACCAACGACAGCCCGGCAGCTATGTCACCGCATCGCTCGCTGAGAGGGCGGCACCCGCAGCTTGAAGTCGCCGCGGTGGCGCGGTGGCGCGGGCGATTGAACGGGTCAATGGGCGACTCCACCACCGTGCCGGCCAACCGGTGGATCTCGCCTGCGTACCGCCGCTCCAGTGTCCGGCCGAGGGCGAGGCGACGAGTTACGCGAGGTCCTCCAGGAGCAGATCGAGCGCCGCCTCCTCGTGCAGGGCGATTCCCAGGGCTTCCATGGTCGGGGCCAGTTCCGGGTCCCAGGTGGCCTCGATCCGCGTGCCGGTGAGGAGGAGTTGCGGTGTGCCGTGCACCTGCGCGCGCGTCGCGAGGTACTCGTAGTCCGGCGCCCTCATGCGCCAAGGCTCCGCTCCGTACCGCTCCGCGACACGGTTGGCCAATGCGATGCCCGGCCAGTCGAAGTCACCGTGGTACGCGAAGGCACAGCCGACGGCGGCCAGCGCGTCCAGCAGCGTGAGGACGACCGTCGTCGCGCTGCCCGAGGTGCAGATCAGGGCCGCGGTGCAGCCGGCGTCGGCCGCGGCTTCGACGACGCGCGGGTTCTCGCAGACGTGGACCCGGGCCTGGGCCGGCATCTCCAGATGCAGGGCGCGCAGTTCGCGCAGGGTCAGATGCGTCTCCAGGTTGCGGTCCGCCCGCTCCCGCAGGCCCCTCTCGCCCCAGGTCCCGCCCCTCGGCCGCAGGCCGTACGTGAGCACCGTGCTGGACACCTCGTCCGGGGTGACCGAGGCCAGGCGCCACAGGGCCCGGCGGCCCGGTGCGTCGACGGGGAAGTCGGCGCCGGACGCCAGTGCGATACCGCGCAGGACCAGGCGGGAGAGCAGGGTGCCGTCGTCCAGGCCGTGAGCCGAGCCGCTGGTGCGGGTGGCCAGTTCGCCGCGACCCCAGTGGGCGGGGGTGGGCTCCGCGTCCGGACCGGGGAAGAGCGTGGAGAGGGTCCGGATCGCCTGGGTGAGGATCGTGGTCGCGGTGTGGCGGTCCTGGCGGGCAACCGCACCGGTGCGTCGTATCTCCTCCAGCCACCGGCTCGCCCAGGGCTGCGACGACAGTGCGGTGGCGTCGAGGGCCGCCTCCGCGGCGGACCACAGCCCCGCCCGTTGCGCCGCCGCCGCGTCCCGGGCCGCGCGGCGGTCGGTCAGGGGCGGGCCCAGTTCCGCCAGCGTCGCGGCCAGGCCGCGGCCGACCGCGCTGGCGCGCAGGCGGGTGTCCAGGTCCGTCAGGCGGATGGTGGCGGTGGAGGCGGTGAGCGGTTTCGCGAGGAGGAGGGACATGGCCTCACGCTCCTGCGCGTCCAGGTTCTGGAGCCTGACCGTGCCGGTCGGCTGCAGGCCGTTGCGTTCCAGGCGTGCTCGTACGGCCGTCCAGAGGCGGGTGAGACCCGGGCGGGTGAGGAACACCAGGGCGTCGGCGGCGGGCCGCTGTTCCGTCATGGCCGGTTTTGTCATGCGCTGTTCTGTCATGCCCGGTTCCGTCACACCGACACCAGCCGCCTCTGCCGCCCGTTCCACGTGTAGTGGAGCGTGGCCACGCCCCGCACATGCGGGTCGCGCAGGCACTCGTAGATGTGCAGTGACGGCACGTCGGGCCAGTTGCCGATCAAGCGTTCGCTGGTGAGGACGAAGTCCAGGTCCAGGTCGACCAGGATGCGCCCGAGGCGGGCGTGGGTGGGCTCGTCGACCTTGGCGAAGGCGTCGTCCAGGAGGATCAGGCGGGGTGCGTGCGGGGCCGACTCCGCGAGGCTCGTGAAGTGCGCGGCCGCTGCCGCGAAGAGGACCAGATACGACAACACCCGCTGCTCGCCCTGGCTGAGCCCCGTGCGGCCGGAGAGTTTGCGGCGGCTGCCGGGGGCCGCGTCGTTCACGACCCAGGGGGTGAAGGTGAACCAGTCGCGGTAGTCGAGGGCAGTGCGCAGATGGGCCGCGTAGCCCGCGCCCGGGTCGGCGCGGCGGGCGTCCTCGATACGGCGCTGAAGGACATCGCGGAGCTGCTCGGACTGCTCGCGAGTGCGCAGGCCCGAGGGGCTGCGCAGGAGGTCGACGGTCGCCTTGACGTCCGCTTCGACGCCGTCGGCCAGCTTCCAGTCGAGCGTGACGCCCAAGCCGTGTGACGTGCGGACGGTGGACAGTGTGGCGTTCAGGGCGGCCACCAGGGCACCTGCGGCCAGGACCTGGGAGGACAGGTGGTCGCCCAGCTCTCCCGTCAGGAATCGCTGGAACACCTCGCGCTCGCGTTCCGTCAGCCGGTCCCGCGCCTCGGCCGCCTGGGCGGCGATGCGCTCGCCCACCAGGGCGATGTCGTGCGGGCCGTGGTCGTCGACAAGGCGGCAGACCTTGATGCCGTTGTGTTCCTCGAGCGTGGCGTCGTAGCCGCCGGAAAGCTGGTCGCGCAGCTCTGTGTGACGGTTGAGGAGGGCGGTGTCCGAGATGTCGCGTCGCTCCGCGTCCAGCCGGCTCCGTACGGAGTCCACCAGTCGGCGCAGCGCTTTTGTGCGGCCGTGTGTGTCGTCCGCTCTGAAGTCCGCGTCCGTGGACTCCTCCTCGCCCTGCGCCGGAACGTCGAGGCCCGCGCCCTTGCTCACGCCCGGCAGGGACAACGCCGTACGCAGTCGCCCACCGCTCGCGATCGCCTCGCCCTCCTGCACGGCCAGCGCCTCGC
The DNA here is from genome assembly GCF_040652275.1 of Streptomyces sp. NPDC048275. Classification (NCBI taxonomy): domain Bacteria; kingdom Bacillati; phylum Actinomycetota; class Actinomycetes; order Kitasatosporales; family Streptomycetaceae; genus Streptomyces; species Streptomyces sp. NPDC048275. The sequence goes on along the minus strand of NZ_JBEZLR010000002.1, from coordinate 253,822 downwards.
GCCGTACCCGCTCGTCCTCCTCCGCACGCACGCGTTCGTCATGGCCGGCGCTCATGTCCCGTTGAATGCCGGGGAGTTGGCGCCGTACAGCCTCCAAGCGGCGCTTCGCCTCGTCCTCGCGAGCCAGGATCTCCTGCTCCGACGCTCCCAGCGCTTCCTCCAGGGCCCGGACCGTTCGGCGGGCGGCGTCCAAGCGGGCGAGCGGCTCGGTGTAGTCGGACTCCGCTTCCCGGCAGGACGCACGTGCGCGCTCGTAGCCTTCGCGGCCCTGGCGGTGGCCGTCAGCGGAGGAAGCGACCGCGCGCAGCCGTCGGCGTAGTCGTTCCGTGCCCGTGCCGAGGCGGTCCAGGGCGAGACGTACCGAGTCGAGTGCGGCCGGGTCGACCGGGAGGTCGCTCGCGCTCGCGGTCGCCTCGGTCTCACGCCGGGCGGCGACCGCGCGGGCGCGCGCCTGCTCCGCCTCGCGGGCGGCCGCGGACGCCTTGCCGGCCAGCACCTGCGCGGTGCGCTCGGCCTCGGCCGCGCGGGCCCATGCGTCGGTCAGCCGACGGGCCGTGGGCGGATGGCTCAGGACGTCGGCCACCTGGGTACGGTGCTCGGTCAGGATCCGCAGACTGTTCTCCTGCTCGGTCAACTTCTCGTGTAGGTCCATGAGTTGCCGCTCGAGTTCGGCCACGGCACGGCGGCGGGTCTCGGCGCGCACCTCCGCGCCGACGTATTCGGCGATCTGTTTGCTGTGACGTCCGCGGGCGACGCCCAGCTTCCATGAGCCGTCGGTGCCGATCGCGGAGTCTGCCGTTGTGCCCATGGCCCCCGTCGTACCCATGGCCCCCTCCCTCACCAGGGCCACCGTCTGCAGCACGCTCTCGACCTGCTCGGCCGTCACCCCGCTGTCCGGCGCCGCGACCGGGCGCAGCACCTCGGCCAGCGTGGGTCCGGCGGGCGGTGCGCCGGGGACCAGGAGGGTGTCCTGCGCGGCCGCGTCCAGGACGGTGCCGTCGGCGCACACCCAGGCGTCGAGCAGGCCGCTCGCTTCGAGTGCGCCTTCCAGGCCTGCCCGGGCCGTCGGCTCCAGGTCCTCGGCGTCCTCGGCGTCCTCGGCGAAGTCCACCAGCCGGTACAGGGGTGCGCCGGTGCCGGGTGTGCGGGGCGCCGACCGGTGAGGCGGGGGCGCGGGCGCGGGGTCGGTGCGGCGTTCCCAGTCGTTGCGCTCACGCTGCAGGCGGTCCTGTTCGGCGGCCAGCTCGCGGATCGCCACCGCGCGCCTGTCGCGCTGTTCGCCCAGTTCTGTCAGCCATGGGTCGACGGTCGAGCGGGCGGTGTCGGCCACCTCGTCGGGGGCGTGGGCGGCCGGCGGGCCCTCCTCCGGGTCCTGAGCGGTCAGGGCGCGTACGGCGTCGAGGGACACGCCGGTGAGACTCTGCAGTCGCTCGGTCCAGGTCCGTACGGCGTCGGAGTACGCCTCCCTCTCACGTGCCGTCTCCTCCCGGCGGCGTCCGGCCCGCGAACGTGCCTCTTCCGCCTGCTCCTCCACACGCTCCCGGGCGCCATCGGCCTCGTGTGCCTCCCGCTGGGCCCGGCACGATGTCTCCATGAGCGCGACGACTTCGGTCACGGCTCGGGCGCGGTTCCTGATCACCGGCCCCGCGGCGTCCAGTTGGGTGTCCCAGGCGTGCAGAGTGCCCGCGCAGGCCTCCGAGTCGACGGCCAGTACCTCGGCGTGGCGGACGAGGTGGAAGTCGCCGTCCGGGGCCGTCAGTTCGGCCGTCGCCGCGGTCGCGACCGGGGTGACGGGGACCACCGCGGGCTCCCCCACGTGCACGGGGTCGAGCCCTGACCGCTCCGCCTCCCGCAGCAACTCGCCGTGTGCCGTGCCGAGTTCGACCAGCTCCTCGCCGAGCCTTCCGGCTTCGTCCGTGAGACGCCGTCCTGCCTCTTCCTGGCTGCTGTGGGCCTGGCGCAGAGCTTTGAAGGCGGTCGCCGCCGCGCTGTGCAGGGCGCTCACGGTGGCGCGTTTCTCCGCCAGTTCCTTCAGGCTGCGGTAGGCGGCGCTGTCGTGCAGGGCGGCGAGGTCCGTCTCGGCTGCCTCCGACTCCGTCCTGAGCACATTCAGGCGAGCGGCGAGTTCGTCCTCGCTCGTGCGGAGCTCCGCCGCCTTCTTCGCCGCCTCGCCCGCCGCACGTCGGTGCTCCGCCAGCCCGTCCAGTTCGCCGCTCACCTGATCGGCCCGGCGGCGCAGCGCCCCGTGCAGGTAGCCGCGGTAGGCGGTGAGGAAGGTCCGCAGCGCTTCGTCGGTCCGCTCCAGGCGCCCGAGGTCGGTCCGTACGGCGTCCAGATCGTCGAGGTTGCGGGCGACCTTCTCCACCACCTCGTCGTCGAGCGCGGGCAGCGTCTCCGCGAGGACGGAGACCAGGCCGCCGGAGTCGATGCGGTCGCCGATGGTCGGGCGTCGCAGGCGGTGCAGCAGGTGGAGCAGGTTGCGGTAGCGCGCCGGGTCGGTGAGGCCGAACAGGTGGCGGGCGACCCGGGCCCGGTGCTCCACGGCGCGGTCGGTGACGTTCTCCGCGCCGACGAGTGACTTGAGCTGGTCGACGGGGAGCGGCTGGCCGCCGGGGGCCAGATGCAGGTCCTCGCCCACCCGCAGCGGGGTGACGAAGAAGAACGGCTTGGCCGTCCTGGTCGAGCGGGAGGCGCGGATGGCCGCGCCGAGGGTGAGGTACTGGTCGTCCCCCTCCTCGCCCGTCCGCACGAACTCCACCCAGAGATAACCCAGTCGGTTGGTCTGCTCGAAGCCGTCGAGCATCAGCCACAGGAGCGTGGTCCGGCCCGTTCCGGTGGCGTCCAGGGCGCGGGCGTCCCCGTCGAGGAGGTACGGCAGCAGCATCTCCAGGGCCTTGGACTTGCCCGCGCCGTTCTTGCCGCGCAGCAGCAGACGACCGTCACCGAAGGAGAACTCCTGCTCGTCGTACTGCCAGACGTTCCGGATGCCGGCGCGGTGCAGGCGGTAACGGTGCGGGGACGGGGGGCGGTTCACCGGGGCGGCTCCTCAGTGACGTGGTCCGCTGCGGACCGTTCGGTGACGTTGTTCGCTGTGAACTGTTCGGTGACGTGGTTCGCTGTGGACTGTTCGGTACGGGACTTGACGGCCACCGTGGTGGCGAACCGGGCTGCCGCGGCGAGCAGCACCCAAGCATCCGGACGGTCCTGCCCGCGGGCGCCTGAGACGTCCGTGACGGACCGGCCGTCCGGCGCGGTGTCCTCGTACCCCTCGGGCAGGCCGTGGCCGTCCGCGCGCACCGGGCCGGCGGGCGCCATCAGGAGCATGCGGACCAGGAGGTCGAGGACGGCGGCGAGCAGCCCGTCCCGGTCCTCCAGGAAGCCGCGTTGCCAGTTGCTGCGCCGGCCGTACTCCTCGATCAGCTCGTCGAGCAGTTCCGGCAGCAGCCCGTCCGGGACGGGTACGCCGATGACCAGCCGCCCGCCGACCGCGGGGTGGCCCGGGTCCTCCGGACGCAGTCGGTCCACCAGCCGCTCCACAAGGAGCAGCGCGGCTTGAGCTACGGTGCCGGTGCCGGGCAGGTGCAGGTCGGTGAGTTCGTCGTCCGGGTCGACGAGGGCGATGCCCTCGGCGCGGATCTCGGCCTCCAGGCCCAGCAGTTCGGAGAAGGCCTGGGACTCGCGCCGCTGCCTGGTCCGCAGCCATTCGCGCTCGGCGCCGGTGAGGTCGTCGAGGTGGACGACGGGAGTCTCGACGAGGCGCCTGCGGACGTACGTACGCGGGCCGCCGAAGCCGGGGTCGGCGGCGCGGCGTACGAGATCCGCGCCGTCGCGGCTCTGGGCCAGCGGGCCGGCGACGACCGCGCGGGCGATCTCGCGGTCCACGGTCAGCAGCGCCTCGCCGCCCCGCTCGTCGGCGACGGCCGAGACGTGGCCCTCGGTCTCCGCCAGGACGCCCCAGTCGACGAGTTGCCGCAGCGCGGCGGCGAGGGTGCGCCGCTCCGCCTGCCGCCCGGTGTCGCCGATCTCGATCCCGGCGTCCACGGCCGCGGCCCTCAGGTCGGCGACGAGCTGGGAGAGCAGGAGTTGTTCCGGAGCGGTGACGAGGACCGAGAGGGCGAGGGAGAGGTAGGCGTACGTCCGTGGAGTGAACGGTGTGCCGGTGGACGGCCGTTCCAGTCGGTGGCCGGAGCCGGGGCCGAGGCCTGCCTTGAACAGGCGGGCGTACGACGCCTCGACGAGGAGGCGGTAGCCGAACACCTGCTGGAAGCGCGGGGCCAGCCAGTCTGCGTGGCGCCGGATCAGCGGGAAGGTGTCGCTGTACGGGCCGGTGCTGGTGACCAGGGGGTGAGACAGCAGCAGGCGGGCGGCAGTGCGGCGTTCTGCAGCGAGTGCGACGTCGTGTGTGGAGGGCAGGGCCATCACGCGCTCGCCTCCTCGGCGGCCGGCGCCGAGGCGCTCTCGACGACCAGGGTGAGGTCGTCCGCCGTCAGGTCGCCGTCCACGGAGCGCAGGAGTGTATGCCTGCCCGGAGTACGCCACGCTGTCAACCTGATGCCCAGGTCGGCGTCGCTCGCCTGCGCGCCGTCGAGCAGGAAGTCACCGGCGTCACCGGCGTCCTTGTGCAGTTGGGCGTTGCCGAGGGCGGTGGTGAGCAGTTCCAGCAGCAGTCGCATGGCTGCGGAACCCAGCCTGACCTGCTCGAACCGGCCGGAGGCGCTGCGCAGTTCGGCGGCCGCGGCCTGGCGGGCCGAGGCCTGCTCGCGGGCCTGCTCCATGAGACGGCGCTTCTGCTCGCCGTGGTCCTCCACCGCCGCGGCCCGCCCGCGCGCGGCACGGCTGCCGCGCTCGCGCAACGCCACCGGTACGTCCACGACGGGCCCGGTCCACCAGCTCACATACGCCGGTACGGGCAGGTCGGGATCCGGCGCCACCCCCAGATGCCGTGCTCCGTACAGTCCGAAGGCCGCGACCGCGATGTCATGGGCCTCCTCGGGCTCCGCGGCGTCGAACCAGGCCGCGAGCCTGAGCAGGTCCTTGCGGCGGGACATCTCCCCGGACGCCGAGCGCAGCATCCGTTTGGCGTTGGCGAGCAGCGACTGCAGGGCGCGCAGGGTCGCGTCCCTGAGCTGGTCCACCTGGCTGCCGTGCCCGTCGCTGTCGGCGAACCAGTCGCGCAGCCCCTCCCAGTCCGCCAGGTCCCGTCCGCGGCTGCGCTGCACCCGCGTCTCGGGCAGCGTGTTGGAGAGTGCCCCGAGGCCTGCCGCGTGTGCGTCGATGCGGCTCAGCAGCGGGGGAAGGTGGGGCCAGATCGCCCGCAGGTGTGCGGCGATGCGCGGGGCGCGGAAGGAGACGTCCTCGGTGATCGCCTCCACGTAGTCGAGCAGCAACTCCTTGAACCCCTGGTACTCGGCTCCGTCGAGGTCGTAGCGGGCGAGCACCTGGCCCAGGTAGGCGTAGAAGTCCCGTACCGACTCTGCGAATTCGGCGAACTGCACGAAGAGCGTGCTGATTCTCTCCAGCGCCTGCCGCGGGTCCGCGCCGCCCGGCACGGCGACCATGGCGGCGATCTCGCGCAGGCCCCGGTCGACGAGCGTCAGCAGCTCGCTGCTGACCTCGCGCGCGGCATCCGCTCCGGCCAGCACCGCGTCCGCGTCGCGCTGCACGCGCTCTCCCAGCTTGGACAGCTGGTACCGGGACCGGGAGCGCTGGTACTCGGCGATGCTGGTCGCCCTGACGGTGTGCGTACTGCGCAGCAGATTGCCCCAGCGCACGAGCTGTTCGAGGCGGGCGGTGAGAGTCTCCGCGTCGAGCGCCGCCCCCCTGCCACCGGCCTGTGCCAGCTTGGCGAGCACGTCGGGTACGGCCAGGTCCGCGAGCAGCGTGCCGCAGAACACCCGCATCACCGCGACGTACTCCAGACGCTCGGGCGCGCTGAGATAGCCGTACACGCTCAGCCGCTGCCAGGCCTCGGTGCCGCTCCCCTCATCGGGCAGTTCTTCGCGCAGTTCGTCCCCCACCATGCCTCCGAGCGTACGGACCGCCACTGACACTCCGGAGGAAGTCGGGAAAAACTGGCCGCTTACGCGGCTCGATCCGCGCGGAGGCGCCGATGAGCGGCGTGCGACGGTTCGTTCTTCGAGGTCGGTGTGGTGGCCCTGCCATCGTCGCGGACGGCGACTTCGGCTGATGAGCTTGAATCCGGACCTTCAAGCCCTGGATCGGTCGGCTCAGGGATGAGGCATCGGGTGGGCGGGGTGACGGGACGTGTCGTGGTCGTGGTCGAGGCGCACGGCGCTCAGCGGCTTCTGCGCTCCACCGGGCAGGGTGCGCCGTGGCACGGGGACCGGTAGGTGTCCCGCACCCGGTGGTCGCAATGCGCAGGGCGAGGAGGGCGGCGCCCAGGCTCAGCGCGGCCAGGGTGCGGAAGCCGACGCGGTAGGCGGAGGTGCCCACCGCACCGGCCGAATCGCCGAGGCCGGCCGACAGGGTGCCGGCCAGGGCGACGCCGAAGGCACCGGCCGTTTGCCGCTGCATGCTGAGGACGGTGGTGGCGTCGGCCGTCCGGGCGGGCGGGACGGTCACGAACGCGGCGTTCTGGCCGCTCATGAAGACCATGCCGACACAGCAGCCGAGCAGATACATCGAGGCACGGAGCACGAGGGGAGCCGTGCCGTGGGAGAGCGTCGCCATGAGGGCCATGAGCAGTGCGGCACCGGTGGCGCCCGCGGCCATGAGACGGCGTGGGCCGATCCTCTCGTCCAGGCGGGGGACCACCTGGGAGGCGGTCAGCATGCCGAGCGCCTCCGGGAAGGTGGCCAGACCCGACCGGAGGGCGTCGTAACCCAGGCCGGTCTGGAGGAACTGGGGATACAGATACAGAACGCCCATGAAGGCGGCGCCCGTCGGGAGAAGCACCAGCTGGGTGGTGCGGAAGAGGTGGTCCTCCATGACCCGCAGATCGATCACGGGATGCCCGGCGCGCAGCTCCCACGGCACCGTTACGCCGAGCAGCACACCCCCTCCCACCAGGGGCACGAGGACGTCCCCGCTCCCCCAGCCCCGGTCCGGGGCCTCGGTGAGGGCGTACAGGACGGTCGCGAGTCCGCCGCCGGCCAGGACGAAGCCGAGGAGGTCGAAAGCGGGGGGCGCCCGGTCCGGGGAAGTCAGGCAGGAAGCACACTCCGAAGAGCAGGGCGAGCGCTCCGACGGGCAGATTGACGAGGAAGCCCCGGTGCCAGGAGACCGTGTCCGCGAGCCAGCCGCCCAGGACCGGTCCGAAGGCGGGGGCGACGGCCGTCGGCAACATGACGTATTTCTGGGCGCGCAGCCGCTCGGTCACGGGGAAAAGCACGCAGCATCATCGTCATTCCGTGGACACGCCAGGTGAGGACCTCGGCAGCGGAGCGAGCGTCGGACAGTGTGCGCTGATGGGCAGCGTGCTCCAGAAGACGTTGCGGGTTGTGTCCGGCGGTCTCGGCATCGGCGAGGGCGGCGGCCAGTGCGTCCCAGGCCGGGTCCTTGCAGGCGGTCGACACCTGCTGCGCACCTCGGGCTGACCGACCAGCGTCGGCAGGACGGCGCGGACGGCGCCGATAGCTGGTACGGCGCGAGGGAAACACGTTCGAGTACAGCCCTGCCGAGGGCAGCCCTGCTTCGGCAGGGCTGCCCTCGCCGAGGTGCCCCGCTCGGGTTGGCCGGGGCTCGGCAGGCGTTGATGACGTCGGCGCCGTAGAACGCGGAGTCAGCCCGCAGCACGAGCAGGCCGCTCGCGCCGCAGACGCGGGCGGTGCGGATGCTCTCGGCCACGAACGCTGCCGCCCCACGCGCGCAGTTCGAGGGGCCGTGACCTTGTTGTATCCGTAGCCGGCGCCCTGTTTGGCGTAGCCGTAGGTGCGTCGGATGGTGTCGTCGATGTTCACGTAGGCGGCCTGGTCCGCGCCGGTCAGCAACGGGGTGTGACGGGCCAGTTCGGGCAGGAACCGGCGGGCCACGGCGTGTAGTTGCTTGACTTGCCCGTGGGTGAAGGAGCGCAGGAACGACCCCAGCGTGGATGGGGCCCGCACTCCGGAAAGCAGACGGCCCATCGCGCCGTGCCGCAGCCGGTCCATGTCGTCGATGCTGTCGGCGCCCGCGGCCATGCCGCCCGCCAGCGACATCAGCTTCGCAGCGGGGAAGGCGCCGGTGCCGTCCTTCGAGGCAGGAAGCCGGATGTACTCCCCGGCCAGTGCTGGCAGACCGCACCGCTCGGCCAGCCGCACCACCGGCTCCAGCCCGCCGTACGCGATCAGGTTCGGGTCGTCGAACGTGGAAGAGACCGCCGCCGCGGCATGGAAGGATTGCAATCTCGGAAGTGCCTTGCTGATCGTGCCTGACGGGGTCCTAGAGAAACCCTGTCATCGCAGGTCACAAGGCACTTCTTCGTTTCCGGAAGAACTATCCACAGCCATCAAGCCGGGCTCAATGTCATGACATTTTCAGCGCTTGACGGAGTCCTTGGTCCTCTCTTTCGCGCCCCGCATCATGCCCCGCGCTTCGAGGGCGGCACCTTTTGCTGCGAGGACGTCCTTGTGAACCGCGTGGGCCGCCTTTCGCACGGTCTTTCCGACAAACTGTTCGGCCTTTGCCTTGGCTTTCTCTCCGGCGCTCATCTCACTACCTCCGCGCTTACTGGCCGAGTGCCCTTGAGGCAGGGGTAAAACCCTGAGCAGGCGGTGCTTTATGCGCCGCGCCCTATGGAGTGATCGCTTCGTACCGAAGCAGTAAGACACTCACCGCCGCTGCGTCCTGTCGGTGCGGTTCCTGCAGAGGAGTACCTGATCCGTAGCTCGTGGCCAGTCGCAAGAACTTCGTCCGTGCGCGCCGTACAGCAGCCACAGCAACTGCTCCGTCTTCGACGTGAACGCTATGACCGCTACACGTGCCATCCATATACTCCGTGTGACTGCCATCGAGGCCGACGGGCCGCGTACCAGAGCCGTGACGGCCGCCTACGCGGCATCGTCCTTTCGGAATCGCTTCACGCGGCGCATCACGCCAGAGCACTTTCCTTCCTCACATTGCAGATAAGTGGGGAAGCCGGAACCTGTGACATTTCGGTGCCGCCTGGCACAGGTTCGCCGGAACATGTGCGCTTTCGTGAACGCCTCGTTGGAGGCGATCGCGATGCTGTTTCTTCTCCTCACGCTCCCTCAGAACCTGGAAGAGCATCTCGGCGCTGCGGCGGTCGAGTTCGAGATAGTCGAGCTCGTCGATTTCTCAAAAGGCCGACGTGTCCGTAGCGGGCGACGGTCTTGCCCAGCTGCTCGTCATCGGCGGCTTCGACCAGCTCGTTCACGAGGGGATGTCGTAGGCCTCGGCACGAGACTGGGCACGGGGGTCAGCGGGCCCTGCGGCTGCCGGGCGGGTCCTGAGGGTCGACGCCAGTGGTGGCGGATGCGTCTCTGGTTCCGCTCGGACGCTGGGAGCGGCCCTTGCGGCCGGTGTCGTGCATGCCCTTCTCATCACTGCGGGTCTTGCTCTGTTCCTCGCCGCGGCGGCTCGTGCTCTTCACTGGGCTGCCGTGCGGATCCCCCGCCTCTTCTTTGGAGACCTTGCGCCCGGGGCCCATATCGGGAGCGCGCTGGTCGGGGTGGAAGGAGCGGTGGGTGCTCGGGTTGTCCTGTTGGCGGGTCTCGTCGACGTCCGGAGACCAGCCGTGCTGATGGGTGCCCTTGTGCCGGCTGGGGCCCTCACCGTGCGGGGGCTGGGATGACTTCGGCTCCTTGGCCATGGCCTGGCCTGCCTTCCTTTCTTGCACTGAGTACGTCCTGTGTGAGCTCTACGGATTACGAAGCTCCCTGTGCTGAGGTGGTTGCTACCAGTAGTGCTTGCGTCCGCCGACGCCGTGGCCGAGGGCGCCCACCATCCACAGGACGACTCCGATGACGACGAGGATCACGCCGATGGTCCACAGGATGCTGATTCCGGCGACGAGGCCGATGACGAGCAGAATGATGCCGAGGACGATCATGGTGTCCTCCGATTTCGTTGTGATGCCTCTTCCAGAGTAGGCACATCCGCGCCCCCAAGGCGCTGTCCACAAGGGACGGGCGTTTGCCGAGGCGGGCTGGTCCAGGCGCGTACAGGAGAACGAAACCGCTGGCGGGGGTGCGCCGCTACTGACACGCGGACGCCTCAGGCGTTTATGGCGGAGTACCGGCGGCGGTTTGCGGTGCCGGGCTGCACGGTCCGGCGGAGACGGGGGTGTCAGCGCGGATCAGGGACTGAGTTCCGTAGTTGCCTCGGGCCCCGGAGTGTCCGTTTGGTTCGGCCTGGCAGGCTTTCGATGGCTGGTGTCGCACCACGGGTAGGTGCGGCTGCGGCGGCAGGTGCACAGGGCTACGCAGAATCGGTCGGACGACACGACGGTGCCGTCGTCCAGGGTGACTTCGACCGGGCCTTCAATGAGCAGAGGTCCTGTCCGCTGAGCGGTGATGCGGCGGCGTCGTCGTTCAGGGGAGTCGTTCGGCACGGATGATCACCAGCTCTTCCTTGCTGTCATCGCCTGCCAGCAGGCCACGGCTTCGCAGCCAGCTGCTTCGGGAGCGAAGGATGGGCCCGACCGCGATGTAGCGGTGTTCCACGATGTCTGCGTGCAGGCCGGCCGCCCGCAACAGCCTCAGTGTCTCTTCCGCGCCGCTCAGGGCGGACTGGACGAGGAGCAGAACTCCGCCGGGCCGGAGGAGTGCGGGTGCCTCCCGGCATATGCGGTCCAGGAGAAGACGGCCGTCATAGCCCGCGTCCCAGGACCGGGCCGCGCCACGGCGGGGGCGGCCGGCGTCGGGTGAGGGTACGTACGGCGGGTTGGACAGGACGAGATCGAAAGATCGGCCTGATACCGGATCCAGCAGGTTGCCGCGTATGACGTGCAGCGGAAGTCGTGCGAACGCCGCGTTGACCTTGGCGTTGAGAACCGCCCGCCAGGAGATGTCGACGGCTGTGACCTTCGCGCCCAGCCGTGCGGCGGCCAAAGCGACAGCTCCTGTACCCGTGCCGATGTCGAGGACATGAGCCTGCGGGGGGAGGGGTTCCTGACGCAGGGATTGCACGAGCAGATCGGTGTCGTCCTGTGGGGCGTAGACACCGGGGAGAACGAGGGGAGTCATGGGGGTTTCATCTCCGGTTCTCGGGGGCGTCGGAGAACCTGTTCGGGGCCGGGCCGGCTGGTCAGACGGGCGTACGCAGCGATGACTTGCCTGCCCGCCACGCGCTGAGGAGTCGTTCGGCAAGGCGGTCCTCGACGTAGTTGGTGGCGTCCACGCCGAACGCGACGTCGCTGTTCAGGTGGGGTTCTTCCTCGAGGAGGCCCGCGACGACTTCCCGGCGCACGACCTGCTCATGTACGGCGTCGGCCTCGACGTGCTCGTCGTAGAAGTGCTCGGCGGCGGGTCCCGCGCCGCTGCGCCGCATGGCCTGAGCGAGCCGCCGTGAACCGGGCGACGAGGTGATCTCGACAGTGGCGAAGTGACCTACCAGTGCGCCTCTCAGGGCGCGGTGCAGTCCGAAGAGGGACATCAGGTTCACGACGGCGAGTGCCTCGGCGCCGGCAGAGTCGAGATACCGCCCGTAGGTGGTGTCCAGGCCGAGGTCGGCCATGAGGTCGGCGAACAGCCGCGCGTGCACCCGATCCGCCCGGCCGCCGCCGAACTCGTCGAACTCCACGGCTGCCATTCCGGCCTTCGCCCGGCCCCACAGGCGGGGCAGCACCCAGGCGTGCGGGTCGGCCTCCTTGAGGTGGTACAGCGACCGCTGTGCGGCGTATTCGCGTAGCTGCCACAGCTCCCCGTGGTCTTGGAGGTAGTGGGTGACCCCGGGGCCGGCCATGGACTCGACGAGCAGCTCATCCAGCGCCTCGGCGGCGTGTTCATGCCGTGTGGCCTGGTGGCGCAGGGCCTTGAGGAAGGGGCGCTCCAGGGCTGCCCGGGCCTTGAGCAGGTCGGGGTCCCATTCACGGGCGGCGTCCACGTCGGCGAAACCTCGGTAGTGCAGCTCGTAACAGAGATAGAGGCCGAGCTGCCAGTCCTCGCCGAAGGGGGACGCGTCTGCGATCGTCCCCTCGTCGGGAGGCGGCCCTGTACCTCTCAAGTACTCAGTAATCGCCGTCGAAATGGGGCCCCGGCTCGGCGGCAGTGGCGGTTCTTTCGACCAGAAATCCATGTGTACGGAGTACCCGTGATCCAGAACGTCTCACATGGTGTTCCTGGGGCAAGGAGCTGTCTGCGCGGACAGCGGTATTGCCGTTCGCCGCGTTGCCGGGGGTCAGTCGGAGGGCGGCAGCAGTGTGCCCAGCGGCCCGAGGTCGAGGTTGAGGTCCTCCATGGTCAGTCCGTACTGGGCGCACAGATCGCTCATGCGGTCGTGGAGGAGCATGAGGGTCGCTCCCAGGCGTTCTTCCTGTTCGTCGGTGAGGTCTCCTTGGTCGACGCGGTGCAGGGCCTGTCGTTCCATGAGCTGGCGCAGCAGTTCCACGAGAGTGAGGACGAGCCTCATGAGGTCCCGTTCGACGGTGTCGCGGTCGGAGCTGATCCGCCGGGCCGGGGAACGCGAGCCCCTGCCGGCCGACGGGTCCAGGTCGTGCGGGGCGGCGGGCAGCAGCCGGAAGGCGCGTGCGGCGGCCTCCGCGACCTCGTCGGCGCGGCGCGGCAGCCGGCTTTCTCCCTCAGTTGTCATGGTCGCCGCCTCGCAGCGGATTCGTCCTCGTCCATGGCGAGGGGTTCTGCTCGCTGATGGAAACGATCAGGGCACGCAGTGAGACACGTACTAGATCGATGTCCGCGATGGACAGCACAACGTCACCGGTGAGGACGACCCCACCGCTCAGAAGTCGATCCAACAGATCAATGAGAGCGACCTGCCGCTGAGGCAGACGCTGCGCCTCGGGCGCACGACCAGGCGTGATCACGGAGGTGCTCCCTCTGCAGCTGCAGCACCGCCGGATTCACCGAGTGGCATGGCGAAGGAGTACGGAGCCCAGGGGCCGGTGGCCTCGACCCGCACCCCGTCCAGCCCGTCAGCGGCATGCGCCACGTCGGCCAGGAAGTCGTCGCAACGCTTCAGGGGCACAAGGTACGCGTCATTGACGACGTTCTCGCCGACGGCGCCGGCCGCGTCGGCGAGAAGACCCTGCTGTACGCGATGCCGGACACGGTCGGAGGCGTGCCTGCGGCCCGCGGTCTCCATCCGCTCGGCGGCCTTCTGCGCCGCCTGGTACACAGTGTCGCGAACAGTTTGCTGTTGCCGGCGGTTACGCAGATAGGCGCGCCCGGGAGTCAGGTCTGCCGCGGGAACAGTCGGCGCCGCGGGGACCGCAGACGATTCGACATAGATCTTGACCCCCCATTCGACGTGTTCGGAGAGCTGGGCCAGGCGCTCCGCGAACATGGTCCGCCCGGCTTCCAGCACCTCTCGAGCCCGGTTGTCATCGAGATAGACGGTCGCCAGGCGCAGCGGAAGCACGGTGGTGCGCTCGCCCAAAACCTCGATGACGCCGTGGTGAGCGCGGGCCACCGCCTCCAGCCACTCCAGGTCCTCAAGATGCTGCTTGAGAGCGTCCTCTTGGAAGTCCTGCGTGGGCACATGGCTCACCACGAGCCCCAGCTGATCGTCACCGGAGTCGGTGACGAGGCTGACCGGAGTGTCGGCGACGCCCCGGAGCGGCGCGGTTGCCTCCCACAGCCGCTCGGCGTTGCGTACCACCGCATACGCGTACGTCAGTAGGTCACTCATCGCGAGCACTTCCCCGGCGACGGCTGCGCGTGTCCCGGGGCGCTTCCTCCTTTGCGGGGAGGGCGTTGCCCTGGCGGATGGCATCGATCTCGGCCCGCAACAGGCGGTTCTCCTCGGCCAGTGACTGTTCACCCCTGCTCCGAGAGGACAGCGAGGGGTCGTGCTCCCACCAGTCGATGCCCATTTCCTTCGCTTTGTCGACGGAGGCGACCAGGAGGCGCAGCTTTATGGTCAACAACTCGATGTCCAGAAGGTTGATCTGTATGTCGCCTGCGATGACGATGCCCTTGTCGAGAACCCGTTCAAGGATGTCGGCGAGATTCGCGGAGGAGCCCTGCCCGTAGGGGGGCGCTGCTCGGGACGGATAGGAACCAAGCCTGTTGGCCAGCGGTTCAGTCACGGTTGCGGCCTCGTATTCCCTCGTGCCGGATCAGGAGTGTCAGCCCTGCCGATAGGCACGGATCTCCTCCAGCCGGTCGAGCAGTTCGTCCTCGCGCTGGTCGAACGTCTCCTCGTCGATGTCGCCTGCGACGAGGAGACGTTCGAGCTCGGCGAGTTCGCGGTGAACCGGCGCGGGGTCGTAGTACTGGTTCTCGGCTTCCTCCCGGACGCGCTCCACTACCCATACGACGCCGCGCACGGGCGCCAGGGGAAGGGTGACGAGCTGTGTGAGCAGGCCCATGAGAACTCCTTCAGACGAAGCTGTAGGGGGGCAGGGGGCCGTTGAGCCGGAAGTCGAAGTCGTCGCCCATCTGATGGGTGACGCTCAACTCCGAGGTGAGGAACGTCTCTTCCTGTTCCTCGGTCACCAGGAACGACACGTTGAGAAAGTCCGAACCCGTCGGCTGGGATGTTTCGAGCGTCCGGGCGAAGGGGCGCAGTGCTTCGACCACACCCGCCGCCAGCGCCTCTTGCCGCGCCTGCACCTCTTGGGCGACCAGCTCACCGAGTCGCAGCGATGCGTCGGGGGCGGCGGTGCCGCCGCGGATCTCGTCATTGAGTTCTCGCGCCGCGTCCGACTCCCGCAGGATCTGCCGCAGCAGCGCGTCTTCGTCCTGTGACGCCTTGAGGTGGTACTCGGTGCACCCCTCCAGTACTTGAAGCCTGTCCGTATAGTCCGCGGCATTCTGCTCCAGAGCCAGCACGACGGCCTCGTCGTTCTCGGCGATGAGGCCGAACCGCATGGGGAGCACAGTGCCGTCAGCCATGAGGCGCTTCTGCACTTCCTGGTGGGCGATGATGTCGCGACGCTTGGGGCGTAGATCCTCTGGTGCGTCGCTGACTACAGCGCACAGCGGTCCCGCTGTCACTGTCCGCAGGCCCGCCGGTGACTCACCGACTCCGCTGAGACCGTCGAGGCGGAGCGGGTGCTGCTTGCCGGTGATGGAGTAGATGTATACGGCCATGGCTCATTCCTTCTCGCCGGGCGGGCCCTATTCGCGCTCACGTCGGGAGGTGCGCCGAGCCGGCCGCCGTCGCCTCTCCACGGGTTCCTTTTCCTTGCCCTCGTCTTCTTCCTCGGCCTCCTCCTCTTCGCCGTCACGGTCGGCGATCCCCTTGAGGGAATCGGTGACCGCTTCCGCCGCGCCGGAGAGGGCGCCCTTGGATTTGCCCTTGGCTCCGCTCTCCACCGTGTCTCCGACGATGTCGGTCAACTGGGCGGGTGCCTTTCTCCCGGTCTCGAGGTCGAGACGGTTGCATGCCTCGGCGAAGCGCAGATAGGTGTCGACGCTGGCCACTACGATGCGGGCGTCGATCTTGAGGATTTCGATTCCCACCAGTGACACGCGGACGAAGACATCGATGACAAGCCCGCGATCCAGAATGAGTTCCAAGACGTCGTAGAGGCTGCTGCTGCTGCCGCCACCACCGCGCGCGACAGCGCCTCCACTCTGTGGCACCACCGTCATGGCGCCTCCTTTCATGGCCGTTGCGGCCTCAGCCCAGCCGGTCGATCTGGCCGCGGCTGTAGCGGCGCGTCCTTCGGTACTCCACCAGGTCGCCTTCGTTGTCCAGCGTCACTCGGTAGGTAGCCATCACACTCGTGGTTTCGGGGACGCGTTCCAATTCGAGTACCTCGACGTCGGCCTCCCAACCGGCCTCGGTGGATTTCAATGCCGAGACGGACTCGGGGGCCCGCCCGAGCAACTCCTGAAGTTGTTCGACGGCGGAACGAATGGCCCAGGCTGCGTTGCCCTTGCCGGAGCGTTGCCGGGGGCCACCTGTGGTCCCCCGGTCCGTGCTGCGGCCACTGCTGCTGGATCGCCGCCGGGGTTCTGCTGCGGCCATGGTCTCTCCGGTGGTCGGAGCGCGCGCCATACTCCACGCACGAACACTATAATTCCATCATATAGGGGTACATATTGTCGGGCATGGATGGCTTTGAGCGAACCTGCCCGGTGGGGTCCACGACCTGCCCCGGTGGGGCCCCGCATGGCGTGTCCGGGGTGCTCTCAGCGGGCCGAGAGACGCGTCGCGTGCGATCCGCTTCTGTCTCAATCACTGGTTGAGCAGGGGATGTTGGCCCGTATTCGAGTGTGTTCACCTCCCCTTTCCGAAGGGAACCGGCTCATGAACGACACGACCAAGATCGGCCTCGCCGCCGCGGTCGCAACTGGCTATGTGCTCGGACGTACGAAGAAAGCCCGTGTCGCCTTCGGGCTGGCAACCTATCTCGCAGGTCGCCGATTTGGGCTCGATCCGCAGCAGCTGTTGACGACCGGCCTGAAGAAACTCGGTGACGTTCCTGGAGTCACCGAGCTGAACGAGCAGGTGCGCGGCGAACTGCTGGACGCCGGACGTAAAGCCCTGGCCGCCACCGCCGACCGGCGCCTCGCCGGCCTCGCCGACTCTCTCCATGAGCGCACACTGCGCATCGGTGAGGAGAAGGGCGAGGAGGAAGAGGGCGAGGAAGAGCCTGAGGAGGGCGAGGAGCGCTACGAAGACGAGGAGGAGACGGAGGGCGAGGAAGAGCCTGAGGGGGAATTCGAAGAAGAAGAGGAGGAGGAAGAGGAGGAAGAAGAAGAACCAGAGGAAGAGGAACCGGAGGCAGAAGCGGAGGAGGAAGAAGAGGAAGAAGAACCGGAGGAGGAAGAGCCAGAGGAAGAGGCTGAGGAGGAGCCGCCACGGCGTCGTCGCCGCCCCGTAGCGGGAAGGAAGCAGGCGGCCAAACCCTCTCCCCATCGGGCGGCCGCCAAGGAAGCCGCTCCCGCCAGGAAGAGGACGCCTGAGAAGAAGACCCCCGCGAAGAAGACCGCGGCGCAGAGGCCCCCGGCCAAGAAGTCGGCGGCGCAGAGGCCCGCAGCCAAGAAGACTGCCGCCAAGAGGTCGGCGCCAGCGAAGAAGACCGCGAAGAAGTCTCCGCCCCCTGCCAAGAAGGCGGCGGCGAAGAGCGCGTCCGCGAAGAAGGCCCCATCCAAGAAGGCGGCCCCCGCGAAGAAGGCGACTGCCAAGAAGACTCCCGCGCGGCGGAGGTAGGTCATGGCCGACAAAGAGCGTGACTCCGGCCAGGGAGAGGTCTCCGGCCTCGAAATGTTGCGCGACGAACTGACCGACTTCGTCGGTGCTCAGGTCGAGCATCTCGTCGACAAGGCCGGGGGAAAGTTGGGGGATGTCACCGACCAACTCCTTGACACGGCTGAGAACGGCGGATCTCTCCCCGGCATCGGCGGACGCATCCTCCAGGGTGATTCCCCCTTGAAGGCGTTCGTCGGCGAGAAGGCCAAGGGCCTCAAAAACAATGTGATGGACAAGGTCAAGAACGTCTTCGGCGGGGGGCGCGGAGGCAAGTCCGGCAGTACCAAGGTGATGAACATCATTGAAGTACTGGACGTCGGTGTGCCGATCCGCGTTGCGTACAACTACTGGACCCAGTACGAGGAGTTCAGCGACTTCACGAAAGGCGTACGGAGTGTGTCCCGTAACGACGAGACCGCCAGTGACTGGAAGGTGAAGGTCGGCCCCTCGACCCGTGGTTGGAAGGCGACAGTTCAGGAACAGGTGCCGGACGAGCGGATCGTGTGGAGCTCCGAAGGCGCGAAGGGCACTACTCACGGCTGTGTCAGTTTCCACGAACTCACGCCCGACCTGACACGGATCGTGCTTGTCGTCGAGTACTACCCCTCGGGTCTCTTCGAGAAGACGGGCAACCTGTGGCGGGCCCAAGGACGCCGTTTGCGGCTGGACTTCAAGAACTTCCAGCGCTACGTCACGTTCGCCGACGAGGAAGTCGAGGGCTGGCGCGGAGAGATCCGCGACGGCGAGGTGATCCGCAGCCACGAGGAAGCACTGGATGAGGAGGAAGCGGCAGGGGAGGACGAGGAACAGGAGGAGTACGACGAAGAGGCGCCCGACGAAGAAGAGGAAGAAGAGGCGCCCGACGAAGAGGGGCCAGAGGACGAGTACGACGAGGAGGACGAGCAGGCCGACGAGGACGAGCGCTGACGCGGCCCGAGCGGAGCGATTCCCTCGGCGTGACTATGGACGCCTCGTACGGTCTGACTGCGACCGGTTGGAGAAGCCATCGGACGGGCGCGGGTGCGGCGCTTGAACCACTGCGCGATCACCCGCGTCCGGCGCGATATCGACGTTGACGACATGAGACTCCGAAGATGCGGACCAGCCGTACGTCCTCGATCAGTGCCCGTTCCGCTTACGGAGGTGGCCCGCCGCCCTTTCCGTCATCTCATGTGCCTTGGCACGCAGCTGTTCCCCACGCCCAGCCTGCTGCATCGATGAGTCCCCCAGGGCCTTGCCGAGAGTCTCCTTCATCTTGCCCCTGATCTGATGCACCTTCGCATTGGGCTTGGCCTTGGCCATCGGAATCGCCGTCCTCTCAAGACGCTGGGAAACACGGCCCGTTCAGGACCGACACATCTTTGTTCACCGTGCGCCTGCCCGCGGGGCTCGGCAACTGGGAGCGCCTCGTGCATGCAAGCGGGATCCGCTGCCGAGGCAGGCCGTCGGTCACCTGCCTTACTGTGCGCGGTGCGGTTTGTCATGGGCGACCTGTAGGCGGACGTCGGTGTGCATGGGGGCGGTGCCGGGGGTGCCGGTGGACCGACGAGCGGTACGGAGCGGGCCTTCGCACAGATCGTCGAGGGCGGCGCCGGGTGCACCCTGAGGGGTGAGAGCAAGCGTGATGTGGGTGCGGGGGTGGGCAGGCCGGCCAGTGATGTGCACGGTTGCATGCTCAACCCCCGGCAGGGCACCGGCTTCTGCGGCTATCGCGTCGCTGAGCGCATGGTCGCGCAGCTCGACGCCTTCCTGCGGGGGTGTGCCGCCGACGGGCATCGCTCCGGGGCGGCGTCGGTGCAGTTGGGCGAGCAGCCACCACAGGGCGAGCAGGGCGACGATCGTGAGGGCGGCGATGACGGCGGGCCACCACCACCAGCCCTGACTGCTCCAGCGGGCCCGGTCGGCGGACCCGAGGAGGACGTCGTGCGGGGTGGTCAGGGGCCAGCCGACGGGCGGGACCAGATCGTGTCGCCGGTAGACGTCGAGTCCGGCGAAGAGAATCAACAGACCGCCGCCGAGCAGTACCAGTCCGGCGAGGGTCAGCAGACCGCGGTTGAGTACGGTTCGCGGCGTCATGGTGTGGGCTCCGGTGTGGGGGTTTCGCTCAGTCGGTGCGTTGCCGCACTCGTACGGCGATGCGGGGAGGGCGGGCGAGGACGAGCTGATCGCGCTCCTCGTCGAGGACGGCGGTGAGGTCGTCCTTCACCTGCTGGGGGTCGCGGAAGCGGATGTCCGCGCGGGCTTTGACGCGGTGGCGGCGCACCCGGACGCGAGCCGTGCTGACTCCCGGTACCCGCATGGCGGCGTCGCGCAGCAGGTCGGCGGCGCCGTCGCGGTCCAGGGAGGCCCGCAGCCCGGGCGCGGGGGAGCGCAGGGGCAGCCAGTGGCGTAGGCCGGGGGTGAGGGCCAGGACGATCAACCAGATGCCGAGCGCGGCGGCCACGGCGGCCCCCGTGAGCACCCACACGTCGTCCAAGGGGCGGGTGGCCAATTCGTCGGCCAGGTGCCGTCGCCAGGCTGCCGCAGGCCGTCCCGCCCGTACGGCGACGACGTCGAACAGCGCCGCGACCGCCGCCACGAGTATCACCGAGGCGGCCAGCGCGGCCGGTAGGCGGCGCGTGGACCACGGGCGGTGGGTCCGGTGCCGTCTGTCGTGCTCGCCCGCCGCCAAGTCCGGCAGAAGGGGCGCGTCGTGTTCGGGTGGACCGGGCTCTATCGGCTCTCTCGGCGCCTGCGGCTCCTCAAGCTCCTTCGTCATCGGCACGGTGGCACGGCGCGCGGATGGCGTGGAGCTGCGTGCGGGAGGGTCCGGGTCGGGTGTCATTCCGGTCCTCCTTTCTGCGCGGCGTGCCCGGCGGCCCGGGCCGCGTGGCGCCTCATCGGACCCGTCCCTGGCTCGCGTCGGCGACGGTCAGCAGCCGCCGGACGGTGAGGGTGACCTCTCCCACCTCCAAGCCGGTCAGCTGAGTCACCCGTTCGGCGACATCGTGCTGGATCCGCTCGCAGACGTGGGGGATGTCGGTGGGGTAGGGCAGATCCATGGCCAGGTGCAGGCGCACCGATCCGGTGCGGACAGCTGCGGAGGCGCTGGGTGCCGCCGGCCCGCTCCGGTCGGGCGGTATGGCGGCGCGCCGGGACTGGGCTGTGCGTGCGGCCCTGGCGGCGATACGGGCGACCACCCTTTCCGGGATGACGGTGGCGCCCCGTTCGGCCGGAGGCGGCAGGCCAGGGGGTGGGGAACCGGGCCGGGTACTCACCGCTGCCTCCGCGTATGGAGGTCGAGGTCGCCCTGCACGACGAGGCCGACGATCAGTCCCACCGCACCCAGAACCAGAACCAGCAGGAATGCCCAGAAGCCGCCGAAGTATCCGGCGAAGCCCAGAGCCATGCCGGCCGCGAGGCCCGTCGTCGCTGCGTTCATCATCCACTCACCCGTCTCGCGAACGCGAGCGTCCGTGTGATCACCCGCTCATGCCCAGGGCATGGCCGTGGTCACTGCGGTCGGTCACCGCACGCGGCCCTCGTCCCGTTCGGCCTCTTCCTCCTCGTCGGGGAGATGGACGTCGTCGACGGCGATGTTCACCTCGACGACCTCCAGTCCCGTCATTCGTTCCAGGGCGCTGATCACGTTGGTGCGTACGGCGCCGGCGACGTCGACGATGGAGACGCCGTACTCGACGACGACGTCCAAGTCCACCGCGGCCTGGCGCTCGCCGACCTCGACCTTCACCCCGCGCGTGACGCCTCCGCCTCCGCCGGGGACGCGTTCTCGCATGGCGCCGAAGGCGCGGGCCATCCCCGCTCCCATGCTGTGGATGCCCGGTACCTCGCGTGTGGCCATGCCCGCGATCTTGGCCACCACGCCGTCCGCGATGGTGGTCTTCCCCCGTGTCTCGGCCGGTGCTCCGGCCCCGGTTCGGCCCTTCAGCGCGCTCACGCCTGAGTCGGGCCGGCTGCCCCCGCCGACGCTGGTGATGTTGTCCGTCATGGCGGTCGCCTCGAGTGGCTAGGTGTGACACCTGCGTGGTGTCTCTCAAGAGGTTGGACACCAGGGGCGGCGTACCTCTCACAGACGTAGCGTGTGATATGCATCACACAGGCATGGCGGGGGTACACGCTCTTTCCCAGCCCCCTGCGAGAGCGTCATGATTCGACGTACTGCTTCCCCACAGCTGGGATGCGACCTGCCGGACGGAGTGCTTGCCGTGCGGGCGGCCGAGGGAGACGAAGACTCCTTCGCCGTTCTCGTCCAGCGGCACAACCGGTCCCTCCTGGCCCTGGCCCGTGGCATGCTCGGCAACCCCCAGGACGCTGAAGAGGCCGTTCAGGACGCCTTCGTCAGCGCCTGGCGGCGTCTACCGGAGTACCGTCACAGTGCGGAATTCAGTACCTGGATGTACCGGATCACCATCAACCGCTGCTTGACCATGCGACGACGGCGCCGACCGCCGCCCCTCCCCCTGGACACCGTCGCCGAACTCGCGACGGGCGACGCGAGGAGCCAGCCCGCCCGGTCCGCCGAGCAGGACGCGGCCACCGAGGCCCTGGCCCGCGCGCTCGCCGAGCTGGACGCCGGCCAGCGGATCTGCTGGATCCTGCGTGAACTGCAGGGCCTGCCTTACAACGAGATCGCCCACGTGACACGGACCAGTGAGCAGACGGTGCGCGGCAGACTGTTCAGAGCACGCCGATCCCTGCAGGAGGCGATGGGCCCATGGCGCTAGACGACCCGCAGACCCGGCCTTCCGAACCGCCCCATGCCGACGGGCCCCGCACCAGCCCCATTGACGCCGGCATGTCCATTGACGCCGACGTGCCCCCGTACGCGGGTGATGAGGTACTGCCCTGCGGCCGCCTGCTCAGCCAGGTCTGGGAACAGGCGCGGGACGCTGCGCCGGTCGCGGACCCGCACACGGTGTCCTGTCCTCACTGCCGCGAGGCGGTCGAGGGACTGGCCACGGTGAACGCGGCCGCCCAGGCGCTGCGTGCGGAAGACCTTCCCGGCCTGCAGGCGCTCGCCGACCGAGTCATGAACGTCGTCAGGGTAGAGATCCGGCTCGGACGGCTGCTGCCCTTGGCCGACCCGGACCGGGAGCTACGGATCGCCGAGAGCGCTGCCGCGAAGGTGCTGCGGCAGGCCGCGGACATGGTCCCCGGTGTGAGGGCCGCGACCTGCCGGCTCGTACCCGCGGGCGAGGGCACCGACGTGCGGGTGACCATGGAACTGGCCGCTGCCCTCGACCGCCCGCTGCCCGACCGGGTTGATCAGGTACGCCAATCGGTCCTCGACTCGGCCGGACGGGACCTGGGTCTGGCCGTGACGGCCGTCGACATCACCGTGGTCGACGTACTGGAGCCGTGGCCACCCCTGAGCCCCGGCGACCCTACGGGCGGGGGCACGTGATGATCGCCACCGGCACGACCACGCTCCTCGGCGTCGCGGCCGAGGCAGCCCTCGCCGTTCCCGGCGTGGCCGCCCTGCAGCCCCGCCTGGCCCACTGCCTCGCGGCAGCCGCCGCGCCTACCCGGACGGACACAGCACCGCACCGCATGCCGCCCGAGGCGGGCATCCGCGCCGACCGGGCGCCGGACGGTTCGGGGTGGCGCATCGAGGTGCGCTGCGTCCTGGCCGAGGGCCACCGAACCCTGGACGCCGCCAGGAACATCCACGACCGGGTACGGACCGCCGCCACCTCCCACCTCGCCACCCACGGGGTCGTTGAGCCGGTCACCGTCGCGGTCACCGTGACCCGTATCGCCGCCCGACCCGCCATGGCATGAGTGCCGTGCGACGGAGGACCAGGAAGGCCGGGCCCGCCTCGACCTTCGAGTCACGGACGCCGGCCATTCCGGCCAGGTCGGCGATCTCGACGCAGTTACCGCCTCCCTGATCCGAGTAGGACGACTTGCGCCAGCGAATTCCTTATACGCGGTCTCTCCCCGGATGAGGCCCGTGACCTCGCCCGGCGGCCCCTTCCCGCTGCATCGTGAAGAGGATCCTGTCGCGCACCGGCCGACTGGCGCCACCTGCGTACCGGTTCCCGCAGCCTGCGCACCGGGGTGGCTGGTCTCTCTCGCCTGCTGTCGCCCCGCGGCCTCAGAGTTGGATGGGCAGGTGGCGGGGTCCGCGGAGCATGGCGTTCTGGCGGTAGGGGGTGGGTCCTGGGCCAGGCGACCCGCGAGATGGCGTCCGGGTACACATCGCCGAGCCCTGCATTGAATCTTGGGGCTGCACCATCACCCGGCACTACCCAGCCCTCTTCTCCAGCCAACGAAGCGGCCTGGGGCCTCACGCGGTGCTCCGGGAGGGCCGTTTTCAGTACGGGCCGTTTCCGGCCCAGCGTCTCCGCCAGTCGGCCGTTACCTACCGGCCCAAGTCAAGCAGTCCCTCGAACGTGATCTTGCCGCGTTCGAAGATCACGGCCGCCGGCGCAGCACTGTCCGCGCAGCTGAGCGTGCTGCGCGCCCCGCGTTCCCTGCCGAGGCCGATCGTCGTCACCCGCTGACGCCGGTCAAGTGGCGTTGGCCCCCAACTGGTCCCCAGGAATGATCAAGGGGCGGTTCCGGATCACTCCAGAACCGCCCCTGACCTGCGACTCGTTCGAGTCGGGACGACAGGATTTGAACCTGCGACCCCTTGACCCCCAGTCAAGTGCGCTACCAAGCTGCGCCACGTCCCGTTGCCCGTTTGACCTGGGGTTTCCCCCGGCCGAACGCGCATCGAAACAATACCGCACTCGGGCCGGTGATCGCGCACTCGTTTACGCGGGGCCGACGGAGGGCATCGGCGGGCACTTGACCTGAAGTTTGATTGAGGTTGCACGATCGTCTGCATGACGATCACCGAGAAACGCGACTACGAGTACACGGACCTGCCCCGACTGATGGGGCTCATGACCGGTGACGAGAAGCACGGGCCGGCGGCGACGTCCACGATGGACGCGCTGTGGGTGCTGTACGACCGGGTGCTGCGGGTCGGGCCCGAGCGGGTGGGCGACCCGGAGCGGGACCGGTTCCTGCTCTCCAAGGGGCACGGGCCGATGGCGTACTACGCGGTGCTGGCGGCCAAGGGCTTCGTGCCCGTCGACTGGCTGCCGGGCTTCGGCTCGTACGCCTCGCCGCTCGGGCACCACCCCGACCGGGTACTGGTACCGGGCGCCGAGATCGGCAGCGGATCGCTCGGGCACGGTCTGCCGATCGCCGTCGGCACCGCGCTGGGCCTGCGCGCACAGGGGCTCGGCACGCCACACGTGTGGGTGCTGGTCGGCGACGCGGAACTGGACGAGGGCAGCAATCACGAGGCGATCGCGTACGCCGGGCCGACCGGCCTCGACCGGCTGCACACCGTCGTGATCGACAACTCCTCCGCCAGCCATGCCCGGCCCGGTGGCATCGCCGCCCGGTTCGACGCCGCGGGCTGGTCCGCCCGGACCGTCGACGGCCGTGACCACGACGCGCTGTACGCCGCCTTCACCGCACCCCACCCCGGCCGTCCGCACGTGGTGGTCGCCCAGGTCGAACCGAAATCCGCCTGAGGCAGGCCGCCCACCGCAGGCGCCCCCGGCATTCCGCCCGGCATTCCGTACGCCCCTGAAAGGAACTCCCTCCCATGGACACCATGCGTGACCGCTTCGCCTCCGTCGCCTCGCGGCTGCTCGATGAGGACCCGCGGGTCGCGGTCGTCCTCGCGGAGATCGGCGCGGACGGCTTCGTGGAGGCCCGGCGCAAGCATCCGGAGCGGGTGATCAACGTCGGCATCCGCGAACAGCTCCTCATCGGAACCGGCGCGGGCCTGGCGCTGACCGGGCTGCGGCCGGTCGTGCACACCTTCGCCGGCTTCCTCGTCGAGCGGCCCTTCGAGCAGGTCAAGCTCGACCTGGGGCACCAGGACGTGGGCGCGGTGCTGGTGAGCGCGGCAGCGTCCTTCGACTGGCCCGCCGGGGGCTTCACCCACATGGCACCCGGCGATGTGGCCCTGCTCGACACCCTGGACGGCTGGACCACGCACGTCCCGGGCCACCCCGACGAGGCCGAGACACTGCTGCGGCACGCGGTCGCCGCGGGGGACGACAAGGTGTACGTGCGGTTGTCGGTGCAGTCCAACGCGCAGGCCCTCGCGGTCGACGGGACGCACTTCCGCAGGGTCCGCGAAGGGCGCGCCGGAGTGGTCGTCGCCGTCGGGCCGATGCTCGACGCCGTGCTCGCCGCCACGGAGGGACTCGACGTCACCGTCCTGTACGCGACCACGGTCCGCCCCTTCGACACCGTGGCGCTGCGGCGGGCCACCGAGACGGCGGGCGCCGTTGTTGTCCTCGTCGAGCCGTACCTGGCCGGTACGTCGACGAGCGCCGCGGGCGAGGCGCTCGTCGACGTACCGCACCGTGTGCTCGGTCTCGGTGTCGGCCGCCGTGAGCTGCGCCGGTACGGAAACGTCGACGAGCACCTGGCCGCGCACGGCCTCGACGCGGGGTCCCTGCGGGAGCGGATCGGCGGCTTCCTGGGAGCCCCGCAGCGCGTGTGACCGTCGGCAGCCCGCGCCACGCGCGCCTGCGGCGGCCGACCGCACCCGCCGACGGCTCAGTGGCTGCCGCCCCGCGCCGGTTCGCATATCCCCGCGGTCGTACGCGGCAGGGGTGCGGGCGGGTCGACGCGCACCAGGTCGCGCACCGCGGGCACCGACAGCAGGGCCGTCGAGACGACCAGGGTCATCGCGCCGGCGACGAGCAGGACATTGCCCGCGCCGAGGGCCGCAGCGGCCGGGCCCGCCAAGGCCTGGCCGACGGGCATCATCGCCAGGGAGCCCGCGACGTCATACGCGTGGATGCGGTTGAGGACGTCCGGCGCGACCTGCGTCTGCACACTGGTCGCCCACATCACGCTCCAGAACGACATGCCCGCCCCGGCGATCACCGCTCCGGCCGACATGGCCGTCAGCCCGAGCCCCGCCCCGACCGATGCCGGGAAACAGGCGAAGGAGAAGAGCGCGATCGAACCGGCCCGCAACATACGGCGGGGACGCAGCCGCAGCGCGATCAGTCCGCCGATGACCGTGCCGGCGCCGAGGGCCGAGTTGAGCAGTCCGTAGGCGCCCGGGCCGTGCTGTTGGACCACCTGAGTCGCCACCAGGGGGACGGTCGGGCCCCAGATGGAGATCATGTACACACACCAGATGACGATGACGCCCCACAGCCAGGTCCGGGTCCTGAACTCCCGCCAGCCGACGGCGAGATCGTCCTTGAAGCTGCTGCCGTGCGCCTGGTTCGCGGGCGTGACCGGCAGCGGACGGAGCAGCAACAGGCACAGGGCACTCAGCGCGTACGTGGCCGCGTGGGCCGCGAAGACACCGCCGGCCGAGGAGAACGCGACCAGCAGGCCCGCGAGGGCGGGACCCACGAGCTGGGCGGCGGACTCGGCGATCCGGATCGCGCCGTTGGCCCCCTGGACGTCGGTGGCGAGGCGGGGCACCGTGCTGGCGACTCCGGGCTGGAAGACCGCGCCCGCCACGCCGTTGACGGCCCCGATCGCGCAGATCTGCCAGAGGACCACATGATCGGCGAAGAAGAGCACGGCGGCGAGGGACTGGGTGACGAGCCGCACGAGGTCGGCCCCGATCATCAGCTTGCGTGTGCTGAACCGGTCGGCGATGACCCCGCCGAAGATCACCAGGCCGGCGAAGGAGGCGGCGGAGGCGGCCATCGCCAGGCCGATCGCCCCCACCCCGAACCCGTGCTGCAGCAGTCCCGCGGCGAGCGCCACTGGCAGCATGGCGTCACCGAGCCGGGCAAGGGCCCGCGCGACGAAGAACAGTGCGAAGTCCCGGGACCAGACGGGTCGAGGGCCACTCGCGGCGGCCACGTCATCGTGGTCCGGAGCCCCGCGCAGAGGCATGATCCAGCCGACAGCCCGGCCGGTCGGGCCCCGGACATCTCCGCCGGGAGCCGCCACGGTCCGCTTCTCCACGATGCGGGAGACCGCGTCCGGTGCGATCGCGCCGGGTGCGCCCGGCTCACTCGTCACCTGCGCCGTCGGGGCCTCGGCGGCCGGCGGGGACGCCCCGGCCCGCGATGGCTTCCCGCCCGGCGACCTCCCGTACATCCCGCCCGTGCCCCCCGCCGATCCCCCACGGCTCCCCGACGAACCGAGCGTCCCACTCTCCACTCCTGCCTCCGGATCATGCCACGGCGCACTGACAACGCCGGCGGAATTTCAGTCGACCGCCGGAAGCCCCAGCTCCGGGTAGGACTCGAGCAGTCGGGACGGGGCCGACTGGCGCCAGGAGTCGGCGAGGATGTCGCGGAGTTCGTCGCCGTCCTCCAGAGCCGCGAGACGGACCCGGACCCAGGCGAAGACGGCCTCGTGGTCGGCGATCCAGAACTTCGCGGGCTCCGCCAGGGCGAGTTCGTCGCGCTCGTCCTTGGGGCAGCGCACCGCGATGGAGGTCTCGTCCTCGGGGAGCGTGGCGAACATCTTCCCCGCGACCCGGAACGTGGGCATGCTCCAGGCGATCTTCTCCGTCGTATCCGGCAAGGAGAGGGCGATACGACGTACATCTTCGGCATCCGGCATGAGACGCACCGTAGCCAATGGCACCGACAATCACCCGACGGCCGACGGCCCACAATGGTCGATGATTGAACTAGCTGCTATCAGACCGATACTGAACGTAATATTTTTCGATACCCGACTGCACATTCGGGTCGCCATGGACGCTTCATGGGTGGAGGCGGATGGTGCCTCTGGTGCCGGGGTGGGACACGGCACCTGGAAACAGCACAGGTACAGGGGAGGACCCCGTGCAGCAGAGCGCTGCCGCGTGGTTGTTCGAGATCGCGCTTGCCCTGAGGGTGTTCGGCCCGGACGTACTCCGTGCGTGCCGCCGACTGTTGACGGCCGGCGTGCGCATCGGCATCACCGGACTGACCGGCACCCGCGCCCCGTCCCGCAACTCCGAGTCCACCCGGGACGTCCCGTGAGCGGGGACAGCGGGCCGGAGGAGACCGGCGGGGCCATCGGTGTGCCACGGGTGATACCCATCGACCAGTGGGATCGCGCCACGCAGATGGCGTACTGGGGCTTTCACCATCAGCGCCGCCAGGACTACATGCGCTACGCCTACCTCCAGCTCGGCTCCGACGCCGACGCGGAAGAGGCCGTGGACCTGACCTTCGACCAGGTCATGGACCGCTGGCCACGGATGCTGCGGATGGAGAACCTGGAGGGCTACGCCTGGACGGTCCTCAAGCGCCGCATCATCGACATGCACCGCAAGCGCAGGCGCCGCCCGGAGCTGATGGAGGTCGCCGCCTTCGAGGCCGCCCTCGCGGACCCCACGGAGGATCCGTACGACACCCTCACCGACGCCATCGCGTTGTACGGGGCGGTCGCCTCCCTGAGCGAGCGCCAGCGCGACGCGATCCTCCTCTACTACGGCATAGGTTTCACGGCCGCCGAAGCCGCCCTGCTGATGGGCAACGAGGAAGCCACCGTCCGCTCCCAGCTCCGTACCGGACGCAGGCGCCTCGCCACCCTGCTCAAACTCCACAGCCCGGAGCACTCCGACGGGAAGACCCCCTGATGAGCACCCTGCCGCCCGACCGCCGCACCATCGACGACCTGTTGGCCAAGGCCCGCACCCAGGACCGGTACAACGACTACGACCTCGCGGCCGCCGAAGCCCGCCTGCGCAGCCGTCAGGCAGCCCGTCACCGCCCGCGCAACCCCGAAGCCGCCCTCGCGCACACCGAGTGGACCACCCCCGAGGACGACCGCACCCCGGATGCCGACCGCGCCTGGTGGGACCTGAACGCCGTCAGCCTCCTGGTGCTGTTCGGTCCGGACGCCGACCGCCATCTGAGCGATTTCATCGACAGCCAGTACGCCGACACGACCGGCGCCCTGGTCTTCGCATGCCTGCTGCATGTGGCGGGCGACAGCAGCGGAGCACGGTTCTGGTGGCGCTTCGCGGCCGGCGTCGGTCACCCGGTCGCCGAGTACTGCCTCTTCCTCGAACACGCCCACAGCGGTGAGTACCACGACGCCGACCTCTGGCGTACCCAGCTGGTGCGCCAGCACTTCGAACCCACCTACATGTGCGGCGACCGCGTCACCGCGCCCGTGGTCAACCCGCCGCTCATCGCCGACGTCCACCCGCACATCACTCGCACCCACCACCCCGAGCTCGGGACGGTCCCGCTCCCCCAGCCTCCCCTCGTGAAGGAGCTGCGCCACCTCACGTCCCTGCTGTAGCCGACCTTTCGACACTCACTCCGCGGTCGCCGCCTCCGCCAACGCCTCGAGCACCGGGCTGATCAGCGGATGGCCCTCCGCGCCACGTCGTACGGCCGCGAAGACCCGGCGGGTGGGCGCGACTCCGTCGACCGGGCGCACGAGCACGCCGGTGAGGTCCATGCCGCGCAGGGCCGAGCGAGGCACCAGGGCGACGCCCGCGTCGGCCGAGGCGAGGGCGACGACGGCACGGAAGTCGTCCGAGGAGTGCTCGAGGTGGGGCTGGAATCCCGCGTTCTCGCAGGCCAGGACGACCACGTCATGGCAGGGATTTCCGGGGTACGGACCGATCCACGGATCCTTGGCGAGCTCGGCGAGCGGGACCTCGTCGGCGTCGGCCAGCCGGTGCGTGACCGGGACGACCGCGTCGAAGGGCTCGGCGTACAGGGATACATGGGCGAGGCGCGGGTCGTCCGCGTCCGGGGCGCCCCGGTACTCGACGGCGACCGCGATGTCGACCTGCCGGTCGAGCACCATCGGCAGGCTGGCGTCGCCCTCGGCGTCCTGGACACGGACATGGATGCCGGGTGCCGTACGGGCGAGCCGGGCCAGGGCGGGGGCGACGACCAGGCCGATACCGGTCGCGAACGAGGCGACCGTGACCGTGCCCGCCGAGCCCGCGCTGTACGCGGCCAACTCCGCCTCGGCACGCTCCAGTTGGGCCAGGACCGCGTTGGTGTGGCCAAGCAGGATCTCGCCGGCGGGAGTCAGCCGTACGCCCTTGGCGCCGCGCTCGACGAGCCGGTGGCCGGTCTCCTGCTCCAGGGCGGTCAGCTGCTGGGAGACGGCGGAGGGCGTGAGATAGAGCGCGGCGGCAGCCGCCGTGACCGTGCGGTGGTCGGCCACCGCACGGAGGATGTGGAGCCGCCGCGCTTCGATCATGTGACCGATTCTCTCAGGTCGGGCGCTCTGCTCCGCGTCAGGCACCCAGCTCCGCGCGGGCGGCCACGAAAGCGTCCACCGCCCGGTTCACGTCGTCCGTCGAGTGCGCGGCGGACAGCTGCACCCGGATCCGGGCCTGGCCCTGCGGCACGACCGGGTACGAGAAGCCGATCACGTACACGCCGCGCTCCAGGAGCAGTTCCGCCATCCGTCCCGCGACGGCCGCGTCGCCGATCATGACGGGGGCGATCGCGTGGTCGCCGGGAAGAATGTCGAAGCCCTCCTCGGTCATCCGGGAGCGGAACAGCGCGGTGTTCTCGGCCAGCCTGTCGCGCAGGTCGCCCGCCGACTCCAGCAGATCCAGGACCTTCAGTGAGGCCGCCGCGATCACCGGGGCGAGCGTGTTCGAGAAAAGGTACGGGCGGGAGCGCTGGCGCAGCAGCGCGACGATCTCGGCGCGGGCGGCGACGTAACCGCCGGACGCGCCGCCCAGCGCCTTGCCGAGGGTGCCCGTGATGACGTCGACGCGGTCCATGACGCCGTGCAGCTCGGGGGTGCCGCGGCCGCCCGGGCCGACGAAGCCGACGGCGTGCGAGTCGTCGACCATGACCATGGCGTCGTAGCGGTCGGCGAGGTCGCAGATCTCGCGCAGCGGGGCCACATAGCCGTCCATGGAGAAGACGCCGTCGGTGACGATCAGCTTGCGCCGGGCGCCCGATGCCTCCTTCAACTGTCGCTCCAGATCGGCCATGTCACGGTTGGCGTACCGGAAGCGGCGCGCCTTGGACAGCCGGATGCCGTCGATGATCGAGGCGTGGTTGAGGGCGTCGGAGATGACCGCGTCCTCGGCGCCGAGGAGGGTCTCGAAGACGCCGCCGTTGGCGTCGAAGCAGGAGGAGTACAGGATCGTGTCCTCCTGGCCGAGGAACGCGGACAGCCGCGCCTCCAACTCCTTGTGCACCTCCTGCGTACCGCAGATGAAGCGCACGGAGGCCATGCCGTAGCCCCAGCGGTCGAGAGCCTCGTGGGCGGCGGCGACGACCTCGGGGTGGTCGGCCAGGCCGAGGTAGTTGTTGGCGCAGAAGTTGAGGACCTCGCCGGGGCGGCCGCCCGCCGTGACACTCACGGTCGCGGACTGGGGGGTGCCGATGACGCGCTCGGGCTTGTGCAGGCCGGCGGCGCGGATCTCATCGAGGGTGGTGCGAAGGTCGTCGCGTACGGAATCGAACATCAGGGGCTCCATAGGATGCAGTGGGCGAGTGAGCCGAAGGGGCGCGACTGTGTCGGGCGAACATGGGGGTCCCCCTGCTCGAACGAAGTTGAGAGCTTGGGGGAGCGCGGAGGCCCGACGAAGGAGGGCTGAGCACGGTCGAGCTCTCGACACAGGCTCAGGCGCCCCGGAGGCGAACCGAGCCGAAAATCAAACAGCCCAGTCGAGGATGACCTTGCCGCCGCGGCCGCTCGCCGCGTCGGCGAACGCCGCCTCGTAGTCGTGGAAGCCATAGCGGCCGGTGATCACGGGGGCGAGATCGAGGCCGCCTTCGAGCAGGACCGACATCGCGTACCAGGTCTCGAACATCTCGCGGCCGTAGATGCCCTTGATCGTGATCATCGAGGTGACGATGCGGGACCAGTCGACCGGGAACTCCTGGGCGGGCAGACCGAGCATCGCGATCCGGCCGCCGTGCGTCATGTTGGCGATCATGTCGCGCATGGCCTCGGGGCGCCCCGACATCTCCAGGCCGATGTCGAAGCCCTCGCGCAGCCCCAACTCCCGCTGGCCGTCGGCGATCGTCGCGCGCGAGACGTTCAGGGCGAGGCTCACGCCGATCTTTCGGGCGAGCTCCAGACGCTCCTCGCTGACGTCCGTGACGACGACGTTGCGGGCCCCCGCGTGCCGGGCCACCGCGGCGGCCATCAGACCGATCGGGCCCGCGCCGGTGATCAGTACGTCCTCGCCGACCAGCGGGAAGGAGAGCGCCGTGTGCACGGCGTTGCCGAACGGGTCGAAGATCGCGGCGACATCGAGGTCGACCGGGACCCGGTGCACCCACACGTTGGCGGCGGGCAGAGCCACGTACTCGGCGAACGCGCCGTCGCGGCCGACGCCCAGGCCGACCGTGGCGCGGCACAGGTGGCGGCGCCCGGCCAGGCAGTTGCGGCACTTGCCGCACACCAGATGGCCCTCGCCGCTGACGCGGTCGCCGACTCCGATGTCGATGACGTCGCGGCCGGTGTCGACGACCTCGCCGACGAACTCGTGCCCGAGCACGAGTGGCGTCCGGATGGCCTGCTGGGCCCAGCCGTCCCAGCTGCGGATGTGCAGATCGGTGCCGCAGATCCCGGTCCTGAGGACCTTGATCAGTACGTCGCCGGGGCCGACCTCCGGCTCCGGGACGTCCACGAGCCAGAGCCCGGGCTCCGCCTTCTCCTTGACCAGCGCCTTCAAGCTGCGGCTCCTGTGGGTGAGATCCCGGAGCAGGGCACGCTGAAGGAGCCCGTACCGGGGAGAGGGGTGAAATCCCCTAGAAATCTGCCGTACGGCGGCGCTCTCGGTCCATCGAGGATTTCTTAAGCGCCGCCGCAGCTTTCCTTCACACGCCGGGGGCGTTCGACAGGGCCTGGGCCGAGGGCCTCAGAACCCCCCGCCTCCCTCTCGCTGTTCGAGCTGCTCGACCAGTTCCGCCGCCATCGATTTGATGGCTTCAAGCCCGGCCCTTCCCCACGGGCGCGGCTCGAGGTCGACGACGCAGACCGTGCCGAGGGCGATGCCCGTGTGGTCGATCAGCGGGGCGCCGAGATAGGAGCGGACGCCGATCTCGTCGACGACGGGGTTCCCGGCGAACCGCGGGTAGTCGCAGACGTCCTCCAGGACCAGCGCCCTGCGCCGGACCACCACATAGGGGCAGAAGCCGTAGTCGCGGGCCATATAGCGGCCGACGCCCGGGGCGTTGCCGTCGGTACCGTCCGCGACGGCGGCCGGGATCGGTCGGTCGACCGAGAGATTTCCGTCCGGGGTGTGCAGACCCGCGAAGAACTGACGATTCTCGTCGATGAAGTTGACCATCGAGTACGGCACCGCGGCGACCTCGGCGAGCCGGTCCGCGAAGGCGTCGAGAACGGGTTCCGCACGCTCCCCCAGGCCCAGTCGGCGCAACCGCCGGACCCGGGCGGGAGCGTCCTTGTCCTCCGGGGTCAGGAGCAGACGACCGGCCGGGCGTGGCGGGTCGTAACTCATCCATGCCCTCCGTGCTGTGGGGCGTACGTCATGTGTGGGCTCCATGGCTCGGGGCGTGCGTCGGTGCGTGGGCGAGGAGATGGCGGACCAGGGTCAGCAGGGTCTGCACGCCCGAGCTGGAGATCCGGGCGTCGCAGCGCACGATGGGAATCCGGGCGTCGAGGCCGATGGCCGCGCGCACCTCCTCGGGGTCGTACCGGTAGGCGCCGTCGAACTCGTTGACGGCGACGATGAAAAGGAGACCGCGCTGCTCGAAGAAGTCGACTGCCGCGAAGCAGTCCTCCAGACGGCGGGTGTCGGCGAGGATCACCGCGCCGAGCGCGCCCTCGGACAGTTCGTCCCACATGAACCAGAACCGCTCCTGCCCGGGCGTGCCGAAGAGGTACAGCACATGCTGCGGATCGAGGGTGATGCGGCCGAAGTCCATCGCCACGGTGGTCTCCACCTTGTTCTCGACGCCGTCGAGGTTGTCGGTCGCGGCGCTGACCGTGGTGAGCAGCTCCTCCGTGCTGAGCGGCGCGATCTCGCTCACCGCGCCGACGAAGGTCGTCTTGCCGACCCCGAAACCTCCCGCCACCAAGATCTTCAGCGCGGTGGGAAAAGGGTCAGAGCTGTCGTCGTAGTCCATCGAGCACTGCCTCCAGCAGAGACCGGTCAGTGGGGTTGTGGTAGAAGTCCGGGGGCTTCGTGGTCAGTGCCCCGCAGTCGACGAGGTCGGAAAGCACCACCTTGGTGACCACCGCCGGCAGCTTCAGTTGGGCGGCGATCTCCGCGACCGAGACGGGCGCCCGGCACAGTTCGAGCGCCTGGGAGTACTCCGGTCCGAGGTAGCCGAGGGGGGTGGCCCCGGTGACCATCACCTGCGACAGGAGGTCGAGCGCGGTCGTCGGCCGGGTCCGCCCGTTGCTGACCGTGTAGGGGCGCACCAGGCGCCCCGCGGCATCATCGAGCCAGGGCCCGTCGCCGGCCGCGGCCACGTTCAAGGCCTCATCGCCCGCGGTTCGACGGAGGCCTGCCGGGGCGCGGTCATCAGATACGGGCGGACGCTCTTGACCAGCATGGCCATCTCGTAGCCCAGCACCGCCGCGTCGGCCTCGCGTCCGGCGAGCACGGCGAGGCAGGTGCCGGAGCCCGCGGTGGAGACGAACAGCAGCGTCGAGTCGAGTTCGACGACGACCTGGCGTACATCGCCGCCGTCCCCGAAGCGGACACCGGCGCTGCGACCGAGGGAGTAGAGGCCTGAGGCCAGGGCCGCCATGTGGTCGGCGCTGTCCGGGTCGAGGCCGTGGACCGACTTCACGAGCCCGTCGCAGGAGAGCAGTACCGCGCTGGTGGTGTGCGGCACGCGCTGCACGAGGCCGCTCATCAGCCAGTCGAGATCGGATACCTGGGCGGTCGGCGCATCGCTCGCCATGGTGGATCGACTCCTTGAGGTACGAAGGTCTCCGGGAGCGGAGGGGGTGGGGGTGGGGGTGGTGAGGGGGATGGTCATCCGGCCGACGCGCTCCCGTCGTGCCGGGCGGTGAGGTCGTGTCCGGGCGCGGCATCCCGCGCTCCCTGCGACTCGTGCGGGGCCGACGCATGCGCCGTGTGCGGCTCGGCTATGTGGGGCGCGCCCATCGGTGGTGCATCCAGAGGTGGTACGTCCCTGTGGGGCGCGCTCATGGACGGCTGGTCGACGCGGACCACCTCCAGCGGCGGCAACGCGTCCATGTGCCCGGGATCCAGGTGAGACCGATCGGCGTGCGCCCGCCCCAGGTGCGGCGCCTCCATGGGAACGGCCTCCACGCGGGCCACCTGCCTGGGTTGCGCCTCCGCGTGCTGGGCCTCCGCCAGCCCGATACCCCGCTGGAACGCCGCCATCAGGCCCGGGTCATGGCCGACGACGTACTCCGTCTCGGGACGGGGTGCGGGCCCGTCGCGCAGTTGGGGTGCGATGTGTTCCTGGGCGCGTCGTCTGGGCAGTTGGGGCTTGCCCATGGTGCCGCGGACCGCCCCGTTGCGGGGCGTGGGCGGCATGCTCGCGTTCGCCGCGGCGGTGTGCCGGTCCTCGGGACGGATGCCGGGGACGGCGTCCGCCGGATTGGGCCGCTCCGCGCGGGCACCGCGTACCGGCAGCGGCGTGGGCCCGCTGCCGCCCGTCACCGGCGCGGCGGGCACGGCGGACACCCCGCCGCCGGAGGGCACGGACGACATTCCAGGCCCTCCGGGAGGTGTGGGCGGCGCCGGCGGTCTCGCGGGCGGACGCCGTGCGCCCGCCGTCTGCTGGGGCTGCGCCTGGGTTACGTCCCCGGGGTCGCCCGGCATCGTGCCCACCAGCCCCTGCGGCACGACGAGTACGGCCTGGACGCCGCCGTAGATGTTGGTCTGGAGCCGGACGTGGATGCCATGGCGCCGCGCTAGCTGGGAGACCACGAACAGTCCGATGCGGCCGTCCTGCAGAAGGCTGGCGACATTCACCTGATCGGGGTCGGCGAGCAGCGCGTTCATCTTGTTCTGCTCTCCCAGGGGCATGCCCAGGCCCCGGTCCTCGACCTCGACGGCGAGCCCGGAGGTGACGAGGTTGGCGCGCAACAGCACTTGGGTGTGCGGGGCCGAGAACACCGTGGCGTTCTCGACGAGTTCGGCCAGCAGATGGATGACGTCGGCGACGGCGTGCCCGCGCAGGGCGCCGTCGATCGGCGGTACCAGCTTGACCCGCGAGTACTGCTCCACCTCGGCGATCGCGGACCGCAGGACCTCGGTCATGGAGACGGGGTTGCTCCACTGGCGGCGCGAGACGGCGCCGCCGAGGACGGCGAGGTTCTCGGCGTGCCGTCTGATGCGGGTGGCGAGGTGGTCGACGTGGAAGAGGCCCTTGAGCAGGTCCGGATCCTCGATCTCGTTCTCCAGCTCATCGAGGATCGAGATCTCGCGGTGCACGAGGGACTGAAGCCGCCGTGCGAGATTGACGAAGACCTCGACCTTCTGCTCACTGCCGGCCTGGCTGGAGAGCTGGGCCGCCTGCACGACGGCGGTGACGGCGCCGTCGTGCGCACGGGAGAGATCGGCGGCCAGCAGTTCGAAGTCGTCGGCGTCCTGGAGGGGTTGGCGACGCGCCTTGGGCGCGGGCGGGCTCTCACCGCGACGCAGTCCCTCGACGACGGTGCGCAGGTCGGCCTCCGTGCGCGCGCTGGCGCGACGCAGAGCTCCGAGGCGTTCCCGTACGGACGCAGCGGCGCGGTCGGCGGCCACGGCGGCGATCAGGATGCCCGCCAGGGCCACGCCCGTGGCGCCGGCGAGTACCGCCCACAGTGTGAGGCCGGGGCGTGCGCCGGTGGAGCGGACGGTGAACAGCACGGCCGCGCACGCGCTGAGGGCCACCGCGATCGGCGGCAGGACCGCCAGGCGCAGCAGTTGGGGCCGTAGGTGGCTCTCGGGCAGCGGGGGGCCGGTGCGGGCGACCGGTCGCCCGTGCCGCCCGCCCTCACGGCGGTCTGCGCGTGCGGCCGGTGCGCGAAGGTGAGACATCTGCGTCCTCGTACTGGTGCGTCGGGGGCACGGGGCTCCCGCGGGTCTGCGCGACTCGGGCGTGCGCCATCGCGGTGCCGGTCGCCAGAGCCGAAAAATTCGGCCCTGCGTCGCCCGACGGCAACTGACAGTAGTCGGCAACGCATCATGTGCGGTGGGCAGTTGACAAACTCCCACGGACAGCGTCCCGCTCTGGTATGAGGCGTCGCACTACAGACCGATAACGCACTCGGGCACGCGTTCCCCTGGGGCGTGGATTCGATCAGAGCTGGTCAGAAGCGGTCGGGGTCGTACGGCAGGGGCGAAGGAGCGGTTCGCTCCCCGACCTCCTCCGCCAATCGGACATTCGGGAAATTCGGCCCGCCGGTGCCGTCTCCCCGGCTCTCCGGTGTCCGCCATGGTCTCGACGCCGACGTCACCCGGCGTATCGGCGGACGGCGGTGTCTGCGGTCGGTCAGGCTCCAGGGCGACCGGCACGACGTTGTCAGTGGTGGCGTGCAGGATGACCGGCATGACAACAGCAGCTGCAGTGATCGTGAATGCCGCCGCCTACGCGCAGGCGGTCAAGGACGCGGTGAAGGCCTCGGCCGCCTACTACACGGGCGGCACCTCGGTGCTGGACGACGACGCCTACGACCGGTTGGTGCGCTCCATCGCGACGTGGGAGGCCGACCATCCCGACGAGGTGCTGCCCGACTCACCGATCGGGAAGGTCGCCGGTGGCGCAGTGGAGGGGGACGTCCCGCACACCGTGGCGATGCTGAGCCTGGACAACGTGTTCTCGTCCGAGGAATTCACCGCCTGGACCACTTCACTGGCCCGGCGGATCGGCCACGACGTGGAGCGTTTCAGTGTCGAGCCGAAGCTCGACGGCCTCGCGATCGCCGCCCGCTACACCCGCGGCCGCCTCACCAGGCTGATCACCCGCGGCGACGGGACGGCCGGGGAGGACGTCTCGCACGCGATCGGCACCATCGAAGGACTCCCGCAGGAGCTGGCCGAGCCGGTCACGGTGGAGGCGCGCGGCGAAATCCTGATGACCACGGCCCAGTTCGAGCACGCCAACGAGGTGCGCGCCCTGCACGGCGGGCAGCCGTTCGCGAACCCGCGCAACGCCGCCGCGGGCACCCTGCGCGCAAAGGACCGCGCCTACACCGTGCCGATGACCTTCTTCGGCTACGGCCTGCTCCCGCTGCCCGGCACCGAGTCGACGCTCGCCGCGCGACTGGGCGAACTCGCGCACAGCGACCTCATGACCCAGGCCGGCGCGTACGGGGTGAACACCACCGCCACCACCGCCGTCCCCGGCACCACCGCCGAAACCGCCGAGCAGGTGCTGGTCCGGGTGAAGGAGATCGCCGCGCTGCGGCCTCAGTTGCCGTTCGGAATCGACGGGATCGTCATCAAGGCCGACCTGGCCGCCGACCAGCAGGCCGCCGGATCCGGTTCGCGTGCCCCGCGCTGGGCGATCGCCTACAAACTCCCGGCCGTGGAGAAGACCACCCGACTGCTGGAGGTGGAGTGGAACGTGGGCCGCACCGGCATCATCGCCCCGCGCGCCGTGCTCGAGCCGGTCGAGATCGACGGCTCCACCATCACCTACGCCACCCTCCACAACCCGGGCGACATCACCCGGCGCGACCTGCGTCTGGGGGACCACGTCATGGTCCACCGCGCCGGCGATGTCATCCCCCGCGTCGAAGCCCCGGTCGTTCAGCTGCGCACCGGCGACGAACAGCCCATCGTCTTCCCGGAGGTGTGCCCTCGGTGCGGCTCCGGCATCGACACCAGCGAGCAGCGCTGGCGCTGTGAGAACGGCCGCAACTGCCACCTGGTCGCCGCCCTTTCCTACGCCGCCGGCCGCGACCAGCTCGACATAGAAGGCCTCGGCCACACCCGCGTCGTCCAGCTCGTCGAGGCCGGTATGGTCGCCGATCTCGCCGATCTGTTCGCCCTGACCCGCGACCAGTTGCTGGGCCTGGACCGGATGGGCGAGACCAGCACCGACAATCTCCTCGCCGCGATCAGCACGGCCAAGGCGCAGCCGCTGTCCCGGGTGCTGTGTGCGCTCGGCGTGCGCGGCACCGGCCGCTCCATGTCCCGCCGCATCGCCCGGTACTTCGCCACCATGGACCACCTCCGCGCCGCGGATGCCGAAACGATGCAGCAGGTCGAGGGCATCGGCACCGAGAAGGCCCCGTCCATCGTCGCCGAACTCGCCGAACTCGCCCCGCTCATCGACAAACTCGCCGCGGCCGGGGTCAACATGACCGAGCCCGGCGCCACCCCGCCCGACACAGCGGCCGGCGACGCCGAGGGCAGCGCGCAGCGCGGGGAGGAGGAGAAAGAGAAGGGGGAGGCGGCGGGCGGGCCGCTGGCCGGGATGGCGGTCGTCGTCACCGGCGCGATGACCGGCGTACTGGAGAAGCTCAGCCGCAACCAGATGAACGAACTGATCGAGCGCGCCGGCGGCCGGGCCTCCTCCAGCGTCTCCAAGAAGACCACCCTGGTCGTCGCCGGGGAAGGCGCCGGATCCAAGCGTGCCAAGGCCGAAGCCCTCGGCATCCGGCTGGCCGCCCCCGACGAGTTCGCCGCGCTCGTCGCCGACTTCCTCGGCTGACCCTCCCCCTGGGTCGATGGGTGTGCCACCTCACAGCCGCTGCCGGGCGGGGCTGGGAACAACCCCGGGCAGTCGGCCGTTCTTCACCATGTGGCTGCGGAGGGGACAGTGTCCCCGGGCCTCACCTATAGCCCATGGGGACGATCGTCCGGCTGAAGCCCCATGGAGCCTTCCGCCGAGAGGCGACCGCCCTCCGCCAGTCACCTTGTACGGCCCCGGCTGGTCTCCCCCGTCCAGCCGGGGCCTTCTCCCTATTCCCCCACCGCCTCGGCCGAGGCGGCGCCTGAATCCGCGTTCCGGCGGCGGCAAAGTCGCCCACCGCGGTCCCGGTACGGCACCGATCCTCACCGGCGCCGTACCGCCACCTGCGCCGGTACTCCCTCATCCGTTGCGCGGCGCACGCGCGTACGCGTCGGAGGACTCCTCGGGCCGTGCCACGCACAGAGCCCAGATGACGAACGCCGAGAAGGCGATCATCACGACCGACCAGATCGGGTTGTACGGCAGGGAGAGGAAGTTGGCGATGATGATGAGTCCGGCGATGGCCACGCCGAGGACACGCGCCCACATCGCCGACTGGAACAGTCCGAGGCTGACGATCACGGCGACCGCGCCCAGGATGAGGTGGATCCAGCCCCACCCGGTGAGGTCGAACTGGAAGACGTAGTTCTGGGTCGCGACGAAGACGTCGTCCTCGGCGATCGCCATGATGCCCCGGAAGATGTCGAGCACTCCGGCGATCATGAGCATGACGGCCCCGAAGGCCATCAGGCCGCTCGCCCAGTGTTGTTTCGTCGGCTGCGCGTGCGTGGTGTGTGTCGTGGTCATCGTGACGCCTCGTTTCGTGTCGTCCGGTGTGCTCAGCGACCGGAGGTGGAGGTGACGGAGCCCTTGTCGGCCGACGGCGGGCCGAAGTCGCTCAGAACCAGTTCCTTCGCCCTGCGGAACTCGTCGTCCGTGATGTCACCGCGGGCGCGGATCTCGGACAGCTTGGCGAGTTCGTCGACGCTGCTGGGTGCGCCCTTGCCGCCCGCGGTCTCCCGGATGTAGGAGTCGAATGCCATCTGCTGCTCGCGTGCCTGCGCCACCTCGCGGCGACCCATGTCCTTGCC
This sequence comes from Streptomyces sp. NPDC048275, assembly GCF_040652275.1. Taxonomy (NCBI): domain Bacteria; kingdom Bacillati; phylum Actinomycetota; class Actinomycetes; order Kitasatosporales; family Streptomycetaceae; genus Streptomyces; species Streptomyces sp. NPDC048275. The sequence continues at coordinate 212,895 of NZ_JBEZLR010000002.1, read as the reverse complement.
ACGGGCGATCACGTAGACGAAGACGCCCAGGAACGGCAGGAGGATGACGAGCGCCAGCCAGCCGGCCTTGGCCCAACCGCCCATGTCCTCGTCGCGGAAAATGTCGACGATGATCCGGAAGAGCAGGATGAACCACATGATCCACAGGAAGAACCACAGCATGGTCCAGAAGGCGCTCAGCAGCGGATAGTCGTACGCGAGGTACATCTGCGCGCTCATGTCTCTCCTCCGTTCCGAGCCTTCGCTCGGCAACCGTTCTGTGCCGTCCTCAGCGTGCACACGGCAACGCGCGGGCGACCTCACCCGAGACGGGTGATCGTGAGCGTGGTGGCAGACGCCGAGCCGGAGCAGCCGACACCGGACCGCGAACAGCCGACCAGTGCTCCAGGCGGGGTCTCAGACCGTCGCGGTGGTGCCGCGCCGGTCTGCGGTGCGCGACCTGTGGAGGGCGGCCCGCCAGGCGAAGGCGAGGACGAGCTCGGCCACACCGAGCAGCACGAGCCACACGCCGAGCAGCCGGGTCAGCGCGAGGGCCGACTCCGCCGGCAGGGCCAGCACCACGATCCCCGCGACGATGCCGAGCGCCGCGGCCCCGAAGACGAAGCCGCGGTGCGGCAGGTCCTTGGCGGCTAGGGCCGTGTAGGCGGTCAGCATGCCGGACACGAGCCAGACGACTCCGACGATCAGCGAGAGCGCGGCGATGGTCTGCATCGGGTTGCGCAGACAGAGCACCCCGGCCAGGACGAACAGCACCGAGAGGAGCAGCCCGGCAAGCCGTTCGCCGTGCTCCTGCCGGGCGAAGGCCGCCACGAAGCGGAACCCCCCGGTCACGAGCAGGTACAGCCCGATGAGCACGGCCAGGACGTGCAGGGTCTCGTCGGGCCAGACCAGTATCAGGATGCCCGGCACCAGCGTCGTGACCGCCGAACCCAGGATCCAGGTCCATGAGCTGCCCAGCCCCGCCAGCACGTCCGCGGGGTCGACAGCCGAAGTCGCGGCCGCCTCGTCGGGAATGTGCTCCGGTCCGGATTGCGGTACCGAACCAAGCGGTACGGTCATGGCTCCTCCTCGCGCGATCGAGCGGGCCGCCGCCCGGACCACCGGGCAGGACGGTGGACGGGGCCGCTCGGCCACCGTCCCGCGCACCGACGGCGGCCGGATCACCCCCAGCGGGTGATCCGCCCCTGAAGGGCCCAGAGGCTGCCCGGACGGAGCACGCCCGGTCCGGGCAGGGCTGGTACCGGCATGTCGGCAGCTCCGTCCCGGCCGGTGGCGACGGTCGTGGTCGTTGCCCGAGCCGCCCTCACCGTTCGCCGCCTCCTTGTCACCGGCCGAGAAAGCGGCGTACGGCAGGACCGCACGTACGCGCGCGCAGGGCTTTCGTGCCACGGCCGGTGCAAACGGGGACGGTCGGCGACCGGCTTCGCGACAGCGGGCGCGCCTTTGACGCGACAGCCGCAGAGCGCCGTTGAGGCAGAACTCCTTCGAGGTCGTCCCGCCCGGTCCGTCCCCGTGTCATCGCGGCGCCCGCTCGGCGCCCGCGGGTCGTCGTAGCGGCCGGTCACTCCGGCAGTTGGCGCATCTCCACGACGCGCAGTCCCAGCGAACGGCAGCGGGCCAGCAGCCCGTACAGGTGTGCCTCGTCGACGACCGGACCGAACAGGACGGTCTGACCGGACATCCTCACGTGATCAAGCTCCGGGAAGGCTTTGGCCAGCGTCTCCGACATAAGTCCGTTGACGCGGATCTCGTAGCGCATGAGCTGCCTCCCGCGGGCGGTCTGGGGGCAGGCGGACTAGGCCCTTCCCTGCGATCGTCGGCCTCGGCGCGTCGCCCGGCCTCACCCTGAGGAGGTGATCCGTCGGTCGACACCCGGACCACCTGTGTCAGTGCGTCAGAACGATCTTGAACAGGATGATCAGCAGGCCGATCACCAGGTTGACCGAAGCGCTGATGGCGACCATGCGCCAGGAGGCACCGGCACGACGTGCCGCGGCCGCCGACCAGCCCACCTGCCCGGCCACGGCGACGGAGAGCGCCAGCCAGACGGCGCCCTGCACATCCAGTCCGAGCAGCGGGCTGACGGCCACGGCCACGGCCGGCGGGACGGCGGCCTTGACGATCGGCCACTCCTCTCGGCACACGTCCAGCACCATCCGGCGGTCCATGCTGGGCTGCACCAGGCGCGCTCCGAACAACTGGGCGTGCACATGCGCGGCCCAGAACACCAGGCCGGTGAGCAACAGCAGCAGCACCAGATGAATGAGGGGGAACGAGCCCAGCGTGCCGGCGCCGACCACCACGGAGGCGGCGAGCATGGAGCCGTAGACACCGCCGCTGTAGTCGGTGTTGGCCCGGCGCTCGGCCCGGCGCGCCTCGGCCGTCGTGTGGTCGGTCTCGGACATCACGGCCTCACCTCGCGCTCAGTGCGTCGGGCCGAGGACGTCGGCCGGAGCATCGGTGCCCGGTTGCCCGGGACGGCTCGCCCGGCCGGTCGGCAGGTGCGAGGTGACCAGGAAACTGGCGAGAGTGATTCCCCCGGTGGCGAGGATCGCCGCTTTCAGGCCGCCGAGCTGCGCCGACGCGTACGAGTCCGTGACGGCGTCGACCTCGGCCGGCGGCAGCCCGGCCTGCTCCGCCGCCGAGCGCACCTGCTCGGTGGTGACGAAGCTGATCCCCGCTTCGAGAGCGACACCGGTCTTCGTACGGGCCTCCTCCGACAGGCGGGGATTTTCCTCCACCTGGGTGGTGAAGGCCTGGGCCAGAGCACCGATGAGCAGCGACCCGATGAGCGCGGTACCCAACGCCGAGCCCAGATTCTGGGCCGTGAACTGTAGCCCTCCGACCTCGCTCCGCTCCTCCTCGGCGGCACTGGACTGGACGACGTTGCCCAGTTGGGAGGCGAGCAGGCCCATGCCCACGCCCAGCAGTGCCATGGCTCCCGCGAACTGCGCGTCGTCGATGACCGGGTCGATGGTGGCCAGCAGCCACACGATGGCTGCCGTCAGGGTCGCCAGAGCCAGCCGGACCACCGTGCGCGGTCCCGCCACCCGCGCCAGCCGTGAGGCGCTCGCGGAGGCGACGAGCATGGTGATGGACACCGGGAGCAGTCGCAGCCCCGTCTCGAACGCGTTGAAGCCCTGCACCACCTGCAGGTACAGCGGGATGGTGAAGAACAGGCCCAGCAGGATGAGGTTCTGGCTCAGCAAGGTCATCAGACCGGATCGCAGCACGGGTCTGCGCAGCAGGGACAGATGCACCAGCGGGTCGGCACCGTGGGCGTCCCGCCGCCGCTCCCAGCGGACGAACCCGGCCAGGACGAGTACCCCGGCGCCAACGACGAACAGTGTCGGCGCGAAGCCCAGGACGGTGAAGGGAGGGTTGCGGGGCTGCACCCACCCCCAGGAGCTGCTCTGCAGCACACCGAGCACGCCCAGCGCCAGTCCGGTCGCCGAGAGGACGGCGCCGACGCCGTCCAGGCGGGGGCGGGGTCCGGTCCGGGCGGACTCCGCGATCACCCGGTGGAAGCACAGGACGGCCACGACGACCACGACCTCACCGGCGAAGACCAGACGCCAGGTCAGGTACGTCGTCACCCAGCCGCCCAACAGCGGGCCGACCGCGATCCCCGCACCCGCGAGCCCGCCGATGACGCCGTAGGCGACCACCCGGTCCCGCCCGCGGTAGGACTCCGCGACGAGGGCCGCCATGGCCGGCAGCACCATGGCGGCGCCGAGTCCTTCGATGACCGACCAGCCCAGCACCAGGACCCACAGGGTGGGAGCCACGGCCGTCAGGGCCGACCCCGTGCCGTAGACGACCATGCCGATGACGAACAGCCGACGGCGTCCCAGGATGTCTCCGAACCTGCCACCGATGATCATGAAAGCCGCCATGACCAGCGCGTAGAGCGTGATGACGGCCTGGATGGCGGTGACCTCGGTGTCGAAGTCCTCGACCAGCTGGCTGATGGACACGTTCATGACGGAGGTGTCCAGGACCATCAGGAACTGGGCCGTGCCAAGGACGATCAGAGCCCGCCAATGCTTCACGGTGTCCACCTCATGAGTCGGCCCGGGACGCCGGCGGAGGCGGTCGGGCGGCGGTCGTCCGGCACCCGACCGCCACCGCCCATCACATCCGAGGACGTCAGACGGTGCCTCACCCGCCACGGGCGAAAGCCCTCCGGGCACTGGCTCCTGGGGCACTCACCTGCGCGTGCTCACAGCAGACGCAGCTCGCGCGCACGGCGCACCGCGTCGTTGCGGCGGTTCACCGCCAGCTTTCGGTAGACGCTCTTGAGGTGGGTCTTCACCGTGTTCACCGACACATAGAGGTCGGCGGCGATCTCCTCCGTCGACATCATCTGGGCCAGCCGCTGGAGCACATCGCGCTCGCGGCCGCTCAGCTCCTCCACGACGAGCGACGAGGGCTGAGCCTCGGCCGGAGGCGGTCGGCCGCGTCTCTGCGGACCGGACTTCAGCCAGTCCTCGGCCAGCCCCTGAAGCGGCGCCGTGCCCAGGAGGGGGCGGATCCACGGTCCGGCTTCGAGGAAAGGACGCCGCAGGCGCTCACGCCGGGCCTCGAGGAGCGCCTGGGCGACGAGCCTGTGGGCGGTGGCACAGTCGCCCACCCCGTCTGCGGCCTGCGCCCGCACCAGCATGGCCCGGACGGTCACCGCCGGACCGGTGCGGCCCTCGGTGCGGAGACGGTCGAGTGTGTCGATCGCCGCGAGGGGATTCCCCGCGGCGAGCTGGGCCCGGGCGGCCTCCACCGCATACGCCGGCTGGTCGTCGGGCACCTCTCGCAGCACCCTGGCGGCGCTTTCCGGGTGGCCTTCGGCGAGGTGCGCGGCGGAGGCCACCAGGGCCGCCTGGCCCTCCGCCCAGGGGGAGACCACTTCGGCGGGAACGGCCGGGTCCGCGGCCGCCAGGGCGGCCCGTGCGTTGCCTCTGGCCAGCAGCAGACGCGCCGTCGCGATGGCCCGGCCCGCCGCCGTCACCGGGTCCTGAATCGCGGCACAGGAGTCGGCCTCCTCGTCGAGAAGGGTTTGGGCCTGTCCCAGTTCATTGCGGTCGACGGCCACGGCGGCCAGGACCAGCCGCCAGAGGCCGGAGTCGAGGCCGGACGGCCGGGACAGGCCGAACCGCTCCCTCTCGGCCATCGCCGTCCATGCCTTCCGCTCGGCCCTGCCGTGCCAGCCGTCCAGGTAGTCGATCAGCGCCAGGAGGCCCAACGACTCCTGTCGGGGGAGCGCCGTCGAGGCTCCGTCGGAACGTCCGACCACCAGCGACAGGACGGCTCGCGCATCCTCGAAACGCCCGGTCCACAGGCGCGTCGAGCCCAGATGGGTCAGCAGGAGAGCGGTGAGTTCGGGATGCTTGTCCAGGAGGTGGGCGGGGACCTCCTGCCGTAGCTCTTCTGCCGCCTCCGCGGCCGTTTCCGCCCTTGCGGGAGAACCGGTCAGCCGGGCCACCAGCGCTTCCAGCAGAGCACAGCTCAGCTGGGCTGCCGCCGAGTCGGGCACGTCCACGGCCAGGCTCTCCTCGGCGCGGTGCAGATGGGCCAGCCCACGGTCGAGGTCGCACCGGAACAGGTCATGGGCCGCGCGTACGAGGTCCGTCGCGGGGCTGGAGACCTCGGGCCCCATCCGTGAGAACAGCTCGGCCAGGTCGTCGGAACGCAGGCCGGTGAAGAGCTGCCCGATCGCCAGGTCGTCGACGAAGACACCGGCGGTGAACTCCCAGTCACCCGCGGCGGCACCATGGGCGAGCGTTTCTGGGAGCGATCCGGAACGTCGAAGCCACCGCGCCGCCCGCCGGTGGAGTTCGGGCTCCAGTCCGGGACAGCGCACCCTGAGATGGGCCCGGAGGATCTCCCCGAACAGCGGGTGAAGGCGGTACCAGAGGTGCCCGAGGTCCTCGACGAACGCGTTCTCGCTGTGCAGTTCGGCCAGAATGGGCTCGGCATCGGTCCGCTCCGTGAGTGCGTTCGCCAGCTCGGGACAGAAGCGGTCCAGGACGCTGACGCGCAGCAGAAGGTCCTGTGTCTCGGCCGTCTGCCGCTTGAGCACCTCGGCCAGCAGGAAGTCGGCGACCGTGCTCCGCCCGGCCTCGAACTCCTTCAGATAGGTCTCCGGATCGGGGCTCTGCTGCGCGGCCAGGGCACACAGGCGCAGACCGGCGGCCCAGCCCTGAGTCCGCTCCACCAGTGCGCGAACGGCCTGCACGGGAAGGCTCAGACCGTGACGCTCCAGCAACACGGCAGCCTCCTCGGGGGTGAAGGCCAGCTCCGCGTCCCGGATCTCGGTCATGTCACCGACCGCCCGGTAACGGTGGAGCGGCAACAGCGGTTCGGTGCGCGTGACGAGGATCAGGCGCATCCCCCGTCCGGAGTGGTGCAGGACGAATTCCAGCTGGTCCGCGATCTCGGGAGCGGTCACACGGTCGAACTCGTCGAGCACGACGATCACAGGCCGGTCGGCACCGCTCAGATGGGCGGCGAGCCGTGCCAGCAGCTTGAGGTCCACCCGGCTCGCGTCCCCTGGGCAGCCGATCTCGCCGGGCACCGGCACACCGGACGTGCGCAGGGCCTGGAGCACATAGGCCCAGAACATCCCGGCACCCTGGTCCGCCGCGTCGGTGGTGAGCCAGGCGACCGGCTGTCCCAGGCCCGCGGCCCAGTCGGCGACCAGCAGGGTCTTGCCCGCGCCGGCCGCTCCGTTGACCATCGTCAGCGGAGTCAGCAGAGCCTGGTCGAGGTGCTGGGCCAGCCGCTCCCGTCGCAGGAACGTGGCGGGGCTCGTCGGCAGGGCGAACCGTGTGCGCAAAAACGGGTCTCCCATGGGATCGACGTACGGAATCGTCGGTCCCGGGCCGTTCTCGTCGATCGCAGCCACGGCGTTCACCACCACTGTCCGTCAGGTCACGGTCAGGGCACTCCCCCCTCAGCATCCCAGCTTTCCTGCGCGCACGCGGATCGGGAACAGCCGAGTGTTCCGTCCGTCGGGCCACGTTGCCCTGTCCTCGGGTTCCCTCTGGCCGCTTCCCGGCGTCACCGCTCGCTCGCCGGGCCGACCGACCCGCGCGCGAGCCCGCAGACAACCCAGCCGCCGCAGAGCGTTCGGCCCGTCGGACATTGTTCGAAAACTCTTGACGGTGCACCAGGCACCGATTGACACTCTCGCAACACGACGTCACACAAGCGTTACGGCGGGCAGTCCTCGGCCACGGTTCCCGCCGTCGGATCAGCACATCCGCCGTCCGCGTCCGCCTCCCCCCTACGCCGTCAGCCACGCCTCAGCAGGGAACCTCCACATGACGCACCTCGCACGCTTTCGCAGCCGTGCAAGACGCCTGGCGGGGCATCTCGCCGGGCTGACCGCCGCTTCGCTGCTCCTGGGCCTCGCCGGGCCCGCCGTTCCCGCCCGCGCGGCGGAGACGGCCGAAGCCGCGGACATCACCGACGGCCTTGCCCTGTGGTATGCACTCGACGCCGGCTCCGGCAGCACCGTCAGCGACGCCTCCGGAAACGGCCGCGACGGCACGGTCAACGGCACCGCCGACTGGTCGGCGTCCGGTCAGGGGCTCGCCTTCAACGGTTCCGACACCTTCATCAAGGTGCCGGACAACGTCATGAAGGGCATGGCCTCGATCACCGTGTCGATGGACGTGCTGATCGACTCCGCCCAGACCACGCCGTACTTCATCTACGGCTTCGGCAACTCCAGCGGAAGCAACGGCAACGGCTATCTGTTCACCACCGGAAATTCCCTCCGCACCTCCCTCGCCACCGGCAACTGGTCGACCGAGCAGACCACCAAGCCGTCCGACTCCCGCAACCTCACCCGCTCGGTGTGGAAGCACCTCGCCTACACCCAGACCGGCACCACGGGCGTGCTCTACGAGGACGGGGTGGAGGTCGGCCGCAACACGTCGGTCACCAGCACCCCCGGCGACATCGGCTCCGGCACCACCACCGCCAACTACATCGGCAAGTCCGTCTACTCCGGCGACAAGCTCTTCAAGGGCCGGATCCGCGACTTCCGGGTCTACGACCGGGCACTGGCCGACGCGGAGGTCGAGCAGCTCTCCCTCCCCGTCGCCACGCAGGGCGTCGCCGACGACCTGGCCGCCCTGAGCCTCGGTGACACCAGCGCCGTCACCTCCGACCTGGACCTGCCGAAGACCGGCACGGCCGGCGGCTCCGCGATCGGCTGGGCCAGCGACCGTCCTTCCGTGGTGTCGGACACCGGCAAGGTCACCCGACCCGCCGCCGGCGAACCGGACGGTCACGCCACGCTCACGGCGACCCTCAAGAAGGGCACGGTCACCGAGACCAGGTCCTTCGACGTCACGGTCCTTGCCGCGTTCGACGACACCACCGCCACCCGGCAGGCCGCCGAGGCACTGACCGTCCACAACCTCGACGACGTACGCGGCAACCTGACCCTCCCCACGGACGGCGCCTACGGCACCACCGTCGCCTGGTCCTCCGCAAAGCCCGAGGTCGTCTCCGCAGACGGCGTGGTCAGCCGCCCCGCGCACGGCGACGGGTCCACCGCCGTCGGCCTCACCGCCACCGTCGCCAAGGGCGACGCCACGGCGACCCGCACCCTGACCGCCCAGGTGCCCGAACTCCCCGAGAAGCAAGCCCTCAAGGGCTACATGTTCAGCTACTTCACCGGCGAGGGCACCGCGGACGGCGAACAGCTGTACGCCGCCCTCAGCAAGGGCAACGACCCGTTGCACTGGCGGGAGTTGAACGACGGCAAGCCGGTCTTCACCTCCACGCTCGGCGAGAAAGGACTGCGCGACCCGTTCATCATCCGCTCCCCGGAGGGCGACAAGTTCTACCAGATCGCCACCGATCTGAGGATCTACGGCAACGGCGACTGGGACGCCTCTCAGCGCACCGGCAGCAAGTCCATCATGGTCTGGGAGTCCACCGACCTGGTCCACTGGACGAACCAGCGCCTCGTGAAGGTCTCACCCGACAGTGCGGGCAACACCTGGGCTCCGGAGGCGTTCTACGACGCGAAGCTCGGCGAGTACGTGGTGTTCTGGGCCTCGAAGCTGTACGACAACGAGGCGCACTCCGGCGACACGTACAACCGGATGATGTACGCCACGACCCGCGACTTCTACACCTTCAGCGAGCCCAAGGTCTGGATCGACCGCGGCTATTCGGTCATCGACTCCACGATGATCCAGCACGACGGCACCTACTACCGGCTGTCCAAGGACGAGCGCGACAACACCTCCTCCACGCCCAACAGCAAGTTCATCTTCGAGGAGAAGAGCGACTCGGTCCTCGACGCGTCCTGGGACGCCGTCGCCGAGGGCATCGGCAAGGGCGCGATGAGCGCCGCGGAGGGCCCGCTGGTGTTCAAGTCGAACACCGAGGACAAGTGGTACGCGTTCCTCGACGAGTTCGGCGGCCGCGGCTACATACCGTTCGAGACCACCGACCTCGGCTCCGGAGCCTGGACCCCGTCCACCGGCTACGACCTGCCGGCCAAGCCCCGCCACGGCACCGTACTCCCGGTCACCCAGGCCGAGTACGACCGTCTGCTGCGCTCCTACCAGCCCGACCAGCTCGTGCGGAGCGTCGAGGACGTGTCGGTCACGACCCGGGTCGGTGACGCCCCGGTGCTGCCGGCCACCGTCCTCGCCGAGTACGCGGACGGCGTCGAGCGGCCCGTCTCCGTCACCTGGGAGGACGTCCCGGAATCGGCGTACGCGCAGGCCGGGACCTTCACGGTGACGGGCACACTGCCGGACGGCATCACGATCCCGGTGCGCGCCGAGGTCACGGTCTCCGAGGAGGGGCCCGATGTTCCGGCCGACCTGCTCGTGCACTACGGCTTCGACGAGACCGGTACAGCCACCGTCCGTGACTCCAGCGGTCACGGCTACCACGGGACGTATGTCCGTACGCCCGCTTTCGGCAACGGGGTGAGCGACGGCTCGTTCAAGATGTCGGGCGACTCCGCCACCTCCCCGTACGTCAAGATCCCGAACGGCGTTCTCGACGGCGCCGACAGCGTCACCGTCTCCACGTACGCCAAGTGGCAGGGCGGCGACAACTGGCAGTGGCTGTTCGGCCTCGGGCCCGACAGCGACAAGTACCTCTTCGCCAGCCCCTCCAACGGCAGCTCGAAGCTGTACTCGGCCATCACGAAGGCCAGTTGGTCCGCGGAGTCGAAACTGACGGCGGGCTCCCAGCTCACCGCGGGCGAGTGGCGGCACGTCACGGTGACACTCGACGGCGCGATCGACACGATGGTCCTCTACGTGAACGGCGTCGAGGCGGCCCGTGCGACCGGTGTCCCCATCGAGCCGTCCGACCTGTACGACGCGAGCAAGGACTACAGCGGCTACATCGGCCAGTCCCTGTACTCCGCCGACCCGTACTTCGCCGGTGAGGTCGACGACTTCCGCGTCTACGGCCGCGCCCTGTCGGCCGCGGAGGTCCTGGAGCTCAGCGGCAACACCACGGGCATCGCCAGGGCGACACACCCGGCATTGAAGGTCGACGCCCTCGTCGACGACACCGACAGCAGCATCACCCTGCCCCTGACCGAGGGTACTGATCTCACCGCCCTGGCACCGGAGTTCACTCTCGCCCAGGGTGCGGCAATCAGCCCCGCCTCGGGCAGCGTCCACGACTTCACCAAGCCGGTGACGTACGAGGTGACGGGCTCCGACGGTACGAAGCGCTCCTGGACCGTCTCGGCTCTGATCATGAAGAGTCCGGTCCTGCCGGGGCTGAACGCCGACCCGAACATCGTGCGCTTCGGCGATACGTTCTACATGTACCCGACCACCGACGGTTTCGAAGGGTGGAGCGGCACGCAGTTCAAGGCGTACTCCTCCACCGACCTGGTCCACTGGACGGATCACGGTGTCATCCTCGACCTCGGTCCGGACGTCAGCTGGGCCGACAGCCGGGCATGGGCGCCGACCATCGCCGAGAAGGACGGGAAGTACTACTTCTACTTCTGCGCCGACGCGAACATCGGTGTCGCCGTCTCCGACTCGCCCACCGGCCCCTTCAAGGACGTCCTGGGCCAACCGCTGCTCAAAGCGGGCGACTTCAGCGGCCAGATGATCGACCCGGCGGTGTTCACGGACGACGACGGCCGGTCGTATCTGTACTTCGGCAACGGCCACGCGTACGTGGTCCCGCTGGGCGACGACATGACCTCCATCGACGCCTCGAAGGTCAAGGACATCACCCCGAGCGGCTACAACGAGGGGGCCTTCGTCATCAAGCGCGAGGGCACCTACTACTTCATGTGGTCCGAGAACGACACGCGGGACGAGAACTACCGCGTCGCCTACGCCACCGGCTCCTCACCCACCGGCCCCTGGACCAAGCGGGGCGTGATCCTGGAGAAGGACCTCTCCCAGGGCATCAAGGGCACCGGCCACCACTCCGTCGTCCAGGTCCCGAACACCGACGACTGGTACATCGCCTACCACCGTTTCGCCATTCCGTCGGGTGACGGCACACACCGCGAAACCACCGTCGACAAGCTGGAGTTCGGCGCCGACGGCCTGATCGAGAAGGTGGTCCCGACCCTCACCGGCATCGACCCCGTCACCGTCGTCCACGCGGGCCCGGACGTCGGCGGCGCCGAAGGCGAGGAGATCCCGCTCGCCGGCAGCGTCTCGGGGGCAGGCGCCCCGAAGTGGACCGTTCAGGACGCAGCGCCCTGCACCGTCGCGGATCCAGGGGCCGCCCGAACCACCCTCACCTGCACCGACGACGGCACCTTCGAGGTCACTCTGACCGGCGGCCGCGGCAGCGACACCTCAAGCGTCAAGGTCTCCAACGCCGCCCCGGCGATCACCTCCACGACCGGCCCCCGCTCCCCCGTCCCGGTGGGCAGGCGCGTGTCCGTCACGGCCGTGTTCGACGACCCGGGCACCGGTGACAGCCACACCTGCGCGGTCGACTGGCAGGACGGAACCAGCCCCACGACCGGCGCCCTCACCGCGTCCGGCTGCCGCGCCGAGCACGTGTTCGCCACGGCGGGAATCCACCGCCCGGTGATCACCGTCACCGACGACGACGGTGCCGACGACAGCTCGACACTGCCCGAGCTCATCGTCTACGACCGTGCCGCCGGCGCCGCCGACGGCACGGGCACGCTCACCTCGCCCGCCGGGGCCTACCCGGCCAAGCCGGCCCTGACCGGCAAGGCCGCCTTCTCCTTCACCGCCCGGTACGCCAAGAAAGCCACCGCCCCCGCCGGACGGGCCGCCTTCGACTTCGGTCCCGCACGGCTGGCCTTCCGGTCCACCGGCACCGACTGGCTCGTGGTCACCGACTCCAGGGCCGTCATCCAGGGCTCCGGCACGGTCAACGGCAGCGGCGGCTATGGCTTCCGCATCACCGCCACCGACGGCCCGGACACCTTCCACATCGAGGTGTGGAAGAAATCCACCGGCGACATCGTCTACGACAACGTCACCGGGGCCAGGACGAACGGCGCCATCCACGTCGGCGACCACCGGAAGTAGGACCGCCTGCTCAAGTGGTTCACCGCGGACTCCAGCCGACCGTCGCTTCGGCAGCGGTGGAACCGCCGGATCGACGTGCTGGGCGAGGATCCGTTCGGTGACCCCTACCGTCCCTCCGAGGCACGGATCGAGCTGATCACCTACCCCGAAACGATGACCCTCACTCCGATACTCATCTCACCACACTGGCGCGACAACGAGCACTTCCGCGTCGAGACCGCACGCCGCATCGACCTGGACGGCCCGGATGATCTCCCACCCGATCTGACGCTGAAAGTCTCGTCGACGCTGAGAATGCGGCGTGCGCCGTCTCGATCGAGCCGACGAGCCTCAGCTCAGATTCCACCAGTTGTGCCGTGACGCACGAGGCGCGCATCCCTCGCCGACCAAGCAGGCGATCGTCCGATTCCCTGGATGTCAGCACCACCTGTCAGAGTGATCGACACGGAGGAACCAACCCGGCACATCGTGAGCGTCGGCGGTCGTCGTTTGTCCTACCTCGACTACGGCGGTCATGGTCAGCCGCTACTCGCCTTGCACGGCCACTTCGGAGAGGCCCGGACCTTCACCGGCTTGGCGCGCGGACTCTCCCCGGACTGGCGGGTGATCGCTCTCGATCAGCGGGGCCACGGCCACTCGGAGCGACCAGCAGACTTCTCTCGCGACGGCTATCTCGGGGACGCTGCGGCCTTCCTCGATCACCTCGGCATCACGGACGCCGTGGTGCTGGGACATTCGCTCGGAGGCGTCAACGCCTACCAACTCGCGGCGCGGCATCCGAGCCTCGTGAGAGCTCTCGTCATTGAGGACATCGGCGCCGAGGTCGACGACGACCTGTCCCTCTGCCTGTCTTGGCCGGAACGAGCCTCCAGCAGAGCAGCACTGATCGAAGAATTGGCGGGATCAGCCCGCTACCTTGCAGACGCCTTCCGTGAGCACCCCGACGGCTGGGGCCTCGCCTTCAAGCCGAAGGACATGGTCGCCTCGCAGCAACAACTCAACGGGGATTACTGGGACGACTGGCTGTCCAGCGACTGCCCCGCACTCCTGATCCACGGCACGCGAAGTGATGTTCTCAGCGCGCAACATGCCAGGGATATGGCAGACCGGCGTCCCCGTACTCGGCTCGTTGAGCTAACTGAACGCCGCCAGTTCAGAGAAGACGCCGGCATCGACGAACCGCTTGTACTCGACATCACCGACCGCAGGAGCTCGGATACCGGCTCTGAACTGCGACGATTCATGGACTACATGTCCGTGACGGCGAGTTGGGGTCGGTGCTGTAGCTCGTCCGGGTGGTCTCGTGGGACGGCCCGTCCACCGGGACGGTGGACGGGCCGCGAGGTCGTCAGCCGGACAGGAGCAGGTTGTTGATGCCCCTACTTCATGCGGTCGAGGAAGCCGAGCACCCGATGGTTGACCTGCTTTGCGGCCTGTTCGTCGTAGGACGGCAGGCTGCTGTCGGTGAACAGGTGCCTGTCGCCCGAGTAGAGGAACAGCTCGGCATCCGTCGCCGTCTCGACGAGCGCGCGGGCGGCGTCCACATCGCCCTCCCCCGCGAAGAAGGGATCTGTGTCCATGCCGTGGATCTGGACCGGGACGTCCTGGGGCCAGGCTCCGCCGAACTCCGAGATCGGGACGCATGCCTCGAGCAGCAGTGCGCCCTTTGCGCCGGGGCGGGTCTGGGCCAGCTTCTGTGCCGGCAGGACGCCGAGCGAGAAGCCAACGTAGACGAGCTCCGCAGGCAGCCCCTCGGCGGCGGCGGTTCCGCGCGCGGTGATCGTGTCGAACCCGGCGTTCTCGGCGTAGCCGACGCCCTCCTCGAGGGTGTCGAATACCTGCCCCTCGTACAGGTCTGGGGCGTGAACGGTGTGTCCGGCCCGTCGCAGCTGCTCGGCGAACTCGCGAACACCGGCGGTCAGTCCGTGTCCATGGTGGAAGACCAGCACCTCAGCCATGTCGCTCCCCTCGTGCTGCGGCGCCCGGGCGGCGCCGCGGCACGAGTATGGCCCGCAGCACTGACATCCGCGGACCTCGGCCGGACAGGTGGTCCCGGTTCGGTGAGGCGGACCTCGAGGTCGGCGACTCGCCGGTCTTGGAAGCGCAGACTCGAGCGGGCGGCCTTCAGCCGCTCGTCGAAGTTGCGGTTGTCGGTGGTGAGTTGCCGGACGCGTTGCTTGAGTGTGGTGTTCTCGGCGGTGATCCGGTGAATGGCCTCCTCGGTCGCGGCCGGGGTCCGATGTGGCGTCGTGCGGGGGCGGCTGGAGCGGTCGTGCAGGCCGGCCTGGCCCTCGGTTCGCCACCGTCGCATCCACTTGTGGGCGGTGGCCCGGGAGATGCCCATGTCGGCGGCGACGTGAGCCACCGGCCGGCCGGATACGACACGTTCGACCAGCAGAAGCCTCCCGAAGAAGGTCAACCGGGCGATACGGTGAGACACGAAGACCTCCGTGCGGTGAGTTCCTAGACAGCTCCCACCACACCGGAGGTCTTCGCCACGTTCAAGACCCGACCAATGTCAACAACGCTCGTGATCAATACACCTAGGCAGTCACGTCACCGGCGTAGACCAGGGAGGTGCGGTGGCCGTACTGGATGGTGTACATCTTCTTGGCACCGAAGACGACCTTGCCGCTCGACGGGAAGAAGTCGTCGGTCAGGGCCGGCTCGGCCGTGGAGACGTAGGCCTGGCCGGCGGGGATGGTGTACATGCTCAGCGGGGCCTGGGTGGACGGCGACAGACCCGCGGGGTACTCCGCCGCGTCCGGGTAGGTGGTGCCGTAGACCTTCACCGCATCGGTGCCGGCGGGCTTGACGATCGTCACGCCGCGCGCGGGGATCGTGTTGGAGCCCTTGGGGTTGTAGAACCACGCCTTGCTGCCGCTGAACCAGATCGCGGTCCAGGGGCCCTGCTTGTCGGCGACGACGAACTGCTGTCCGGCCTGGGCGGTGCTGCCCCAGTCGTTGATCCGGTTGGTGCCGGCGGCGCCGGCGGGGTGGATCGCCTGGTCACCGAAGAGCGGCGCGTCCGCACGCGGCTCGGTGCGCAGGTAGACGAAGTTCGCCGCCTTGCGCACGTCGGTGCAGGCCGTGGTGGCACCCGTCGGGTCGTCCGACGGGCAGACCTGCATCGTCTGCTGGTTGCGGGAGAAGCCCGGGGCGATGGTCACCGCGGAGCCCACGCTGCCGACGCCGTGCCGGCCGGCGATCCGCGCGTCGAGCAGGTCCATGAAGTGCGTCCAGTTCCAGGACGGGCCCGGATCCCAGTGCATGCCCGAGGCGGACCTGTCGCTCGGAGCGGGAACGTTGTCATGGCCGATGATGTGCTGCCGGTCGAGCGGGATGTCGAACCGTTTGGCCAGGTACTTCACCAGATCGGCGGCCGCCTCGTACTGCGCCTCGGTGTACCAGGTGGCACCGTGCGCGGCGTAGCCCTCGTGCTCGATGCCGATCGAGTGCATGTTGGTGGAGTAGTTGCCCGCGTGGAAGCCCAGGTCCTTGGTGTACACCATCTGGGTCACCGCACCGTCCGACGACCGCATCACGTAGTGCGCGGAGCCACCACCCGGCCTCTGGAATATGCTGATGCCGTCCTCGTAGGACCCCTCGATGTCATGGATGACGATCTGGTCGATCCGGATGCCGTTCGCCGGGCGGTCGGAGACCTGTCCGTTCGACGGTGCGGCCGGGATGAAGTTGCAGGCCACGGTCGTCGGGCACTCGGTGTCGGCCACCGAGGGGTCCAACTTCAGCTTGTCCAGCTGACCGGTGTCGGGCGTGACCTCGGAGTCGGACTGGAGTTTGACCCGCTGGCCGTCAGCGGTCTTGCGGTCGACGCCCTTCTTCATGGTGGCGAAGACGCGGTCGGCGAACGCGGTCGCGCCCTGGCGCTTGGTGGCCTGGCTGTAGCGGGCCACCGCCCCGTACCAGTCATTCGGATTGTCGGACGTCTTGCCGTCCAGTTGCTTCTGATACGACGCCAGCAGCGCCGCACCACCGCGGATGTTCGCTGCGGGGTCGTTCCGCAGCTTCTCGGCCGACAGGCCCGTCAGCTTCGCCGCGGTCTGCAGCGTGTGCTGCGCCGCACCCTCGGTGAGCTTCTTGATGTCCGCCCGGCCTGCCGCGCCCGCGGCACCGTCGGCCACCATCTCGGGGGTGACATCGGTCAGGTGCATCGGACCGAAACCACCGTTGACGCTGTGCTGCCCCTTGTGGGACTCCCACGAGGATTCCTGGTACGCCAGGGCCAGCAGCACCTGCTCCGGCACCTTGTACTCCGAGGCTGCGGCCGCGAAGTCCCGCTGCAGTGCGGCGTCGGCCGGGGACGTCTCCTGTGTCGCCTGCGCCACCACCGGAATGGCGATGGCTCCCGCGACCGCTATGGCGGCCGCCCCCAGCACGATCGGCCGTCGCCGAGAGGCGTGCTTCCGGCGCGTAGCTGTGTCTTTTGTCATTAAGGTCCCGATTCTGAGATGACGGGGATCACGTCACCCGCCAACAATGTGAAACAACACGAAACGGGTCGTCCGGCGGAACACACGTTCAGTCGACAGGCTTACCGTCGGCCTGTCCTGAACCACCGTCAACGCCCGTCTACGCAGGCCTTGGAGTCGATTCACAACGAAAGTATCAGACGGTTTTAACCACCACTGACGATGTGCCGTTTACCCAAGCCGGACCAGTGGACCGCTACGCCCCGCATTTCACCTTTTGCCGCCCGGTATCGCCGTTTCGGCGCCGGGGGAATGCGCCGTCCACACTTAATCTCCATGTCAATGTTTGACACTGTTATGTTCGAGGGCTTCGGTGCAGACGACGGTGCACGGACACCGACCGCATGAACGGGCAGACCACGTCTCCGGCCTTGTCGCGGTCGCCGTCCGCGTCGACGGTGCAGGACTCCGTCCGACCGCTCCCCGCCGCCCAGACCTGAACCTCGTCCGCGGACAGCCCGGATCCTGGTCAACTACCAGCAGCGCCTGCGGACGGCGTCACTGTCCGGGCTCGCCGCGGACCACCAGCGGGTAGTCGTGGTCGAGGGTGGTACGGTGCCAGCGGGCGGATGGGGGGGCACGCTGGTGTGCAAGGTGGATCACGAGGCCGCAGCAGTGACCGCGACAGCAGCTCTGACGGCGGCCTACCCGCACCTGAGGCATGAGGCTTCTCCGCATCCGGCACTGGAAGGGTGCGAGGACGTGGAGTGGTTGTCCATTCCTGGCTGCCCGGTTGATGTCTCGGTCGTCCTACGCGGGCTGCTCGATCCCGACGCGGCTGAGATGGCCGAACGAGCACTGGACTGGCTTGTGATGTCAGGACCAATGGCCATTAGTGCCACAATGCCGGCGGTCGTCCCGTACCTGCTGCGACTGACTGCCGATCCATCGATCCCACGCCGGAACGAGTTGTTCGGGCTCGTGCTCGTAGCCGCCGCCCTGTCCGCACCGACAGACCCCGACAACGCGTGGGACCTGGCGGTCAGCGGCCCTGAGGAAGACCACCCTGAACGCGCCCTGTGCCGAGCGGCATTCGTTGCCGACGCGGCATGGGTGCGACGTCTGGTGGCCGACGACGAACTGCTGGCCGGCCTTCATCTGGACGAGGGCGAGCGGGCGTCCCTGGTCCAGGCGGCCGGACTGTAACGCGCAAAGCACCCCGGGCGGGCTGACTGCCACTGCTGCCAGACTCCGATCCCCGAGGGTCGGCCTGCTTCGGCTGTCGACTCGGAAGCCTCGGGCACTCCCGTGTGCACGGACACTCCGGCCGTATCCTGCACGGAAGTTGAGCCAGAGCCCGAGAACGGACAGCGCTTCGACAGCGTTGGGGAGGCGTTCGGCCGTCTCCGCCTGGTGAGATGTTGACGAGGTTCGGCAGCGCTGGGCCCCGTCCTAGCAGTGCTGTCGAGTTGCGGATCCGCGCTGTCGAGAACGAGCTCAATCGGACGGCGTTACCGGGGACCGCAGGCCGAGCCACTGCTCGGCGTCCCAGGCCTGGAACCGCTCTACCTCGGTGAACCCCAGCTTTGCCGCGAGGCGCATCGAGCCGACGTTGGCGGTCTGGGTGGTGAGCACCACCGGCTCGCCGGGAAGGACGCAGTCGAACCAGTCGAGTGCCGCCGCGCACGCCTCTGCGGCGTACCCGAATCCCCATGCTCGCGGCAGGAACAGGTAGCCGAGATCGGCCTTCCCCGCGGCAGCCGGGCGACGGTGCTCTGTTGCTCTCCTGAGCAGGATCTGGCCGATCATCGCCCCGTCGAGATCAACGACGAAACTCCCGGGCCACCGCTCGGGTGCCCCGGGCATCTCGTGGTCAAGCTCGTCACGCGGCCGGGGGCCGCCGAGATAGGTGTGCACCTCTGGCGACGCCAGCAGCTCGATGAACGCCGCACGGTCCCGGGCCTCGGCCTCACGGAGCACCAGCCTCTCGGTCCTGATCGGGGCAGGTGGCCAGGCGACGGGTCCAAGATCAGTCATGCCGGCCAATCAGCTGGCTCGGCAGCGATCAAGACTCGAGGACCTGTCAACCCACCGGCCCGCGCCCCACCCTCACCAACGGGGCCGGGCCCTACAAGCCTTGCCTGCCGGAACGGGCTGCCTCCCATTCTCGTGAACATCGACTTCGACAGCGGCGGGCCGTCTCCCGAAGTGCCGTGCATCTGCTGTCGGGATGCGCGAATAGAACCTGCGCGTCGGTCAACGGCACACCCGGACAAACGAACGGACGGCACGGTTGGGACCGGAGTCGCCCGTCAGGTCGTCTGCCCTGTGCGGAGCCGCCGCACATCCCGTACAAGCGCGTACAAGGCGCTGAGGAAGATCACAGCTCCAGCGGCGATCCAGAGAGCCGATGCCCCGGAGCGGTACTCGCGAACGGCACCGACGAACAACATCGTGCTGGCAAGAACGCCGAAGGCCGAGATTGGAGCGCTGATGCGGTTAGTCACACGGACATCATCAACGACAACCTCGGCCAGGGGGAGTGATCCAAACGAATCGGCCTAGTCTAGGACCTGTCCGGGCGACCGCTCCCGCGCTGGCAGGTTGCCGGGAGAAGAGTCGGATCGCCTGCGAACGACTCTGGTCAAGCCTCTGTTGCACGCAATGTGGACACCCCGCGCCCGGGTTGGAGAACTTCGGGCCTCGAAAACGCCATCGAGGCCCTGTCCACCGGGCAGCGCCCCGGAGGCTGCCGACGGCCGCTTCCCGCGCGGACGCCCCGAGCCCGGCACCGATCGGAAGCCGGACTCCGACAGGCGCCGGTCCAAGCGCACCGCGGGGGTTCTCGCGCCGCGTCGCGCACCGGGCGCCCCCACGCCAGCAGGAGCGCCGTCACCGGGGAGGACAACGGCCCCATTCTGGTTACGTCGGCCAGTCGAGGGGCCGCAGCAGCCGGAGGATCATCTCGACGGTGCGCTCGACGGGGCGGGTTCGCACGGTGACGGTCGAAAGGAGCGTGCGGGTCAGGACGGCGCCAAGGAGCATGTCGAAGACGTCGTCCGGGTCCACGGCCGGGTCGACGCTGCCGGGCGGTGCGGCGCGCAGGATGTCCTGGAACTGGGGCCGCGCCGACACGCGCAGATACAGCTCCGGTGGACGGGTGCGGTCCGAAGTCTGGTGGTGCGCGAGGAGTCCGGCTGCGGCCGCACGTGCGGCGGGAGCGCTGAAGGCCGCCAGGTAGGCGCGGATGAAGCGGCGCAGATCGCGCCGGAGGTCCCCCGTCGGCTGCACGCTCAGCGGGCTGAGCCCGGGGAACGTGGCCTCCTCGATCAGCTCGATCCGTGACGGCCAGCGCCGGTAGATGGCGGAGGCGTGCACACCGGAGTGCTCCGCGACGGCCTGGATCGTCGTCGCGTCGAAGCCGCGCTGGACGAGCAGTTCGCGCGTTGCCGTGAGGGCCCGTTCGTTGATGCTCGTGTCACGTGGACGGCCCGGGCGACGGCGAGGCTCTTCCATGCCGGCGATTGTAATGACCAGGTACTGACCAACGATCGAGGCTGGCGACCCGGCCCCCTATTTATAGGAGAGAGTCTTCTGTAACTCCCGCAGTGACGCTACAGTCCCGGAGGACGGACTGCAGAGGAGACGCTGATGCGTGCTGCTGTGCTGCGGGGCGGAACGGTCGAGGCGCGAAGCATCGAGGATCCGGTTCCCGGACCGGGCCAACTGCTCGTCCGCTCGCTCGCGTGCGGGGTCTGCGCGTCGGACCTTCACTTCATGGACCATCCGGAGGCGGGCGCCGGCGACGACAGCGGGATGTCGACGTACGACCAGGACGTCGACATCGTCATGGGCCACGAGTACTGCGCCCAAGTCGTGGACTACGGCCCGGACACCGAGCGCCGGATCCCCGTCGGTACGCGCGTCAGCTCTCTGCCGGTGCTGACCACCGCCGCCGGCCGCAGGATCATCGGGCAGAACCCCGAGGCGCCCGGTGCGTTCGGCGAGTACTTCCTGCTGACCGAGGCCATCACCCGGGTCGTGGACTCGGACCTTCCGAGCGAGATCGTGTGTGTCGCCGACGCGATCTCGGTCGGCTGGTCGACCGCCTCGCGGGCCCGGGTGACGCCGAAGGAGGTGCCGCTCGTCATCGGCTGTGGCGCCATCGCACTGTCGGCGATCGCGCGGCTCAGAAGCCTTGGCGTGGGCCCGATCGTGGCGGTGGACTTCGTGGCGTCGCCGCGCGCCACCGCACTGGCCATGGGGGCCGATGTGGTCGTCGATCCGGCCGAGGTCTCGCCGTACCGGGCGTGGCACGACGTGGCCCACGGGCCGGTCGGGTCGATGAAGGACATGATGGCGCCGCCCGGTCAGCCGGGCTGTGTCGTGTTCGAGTGTGTCGGTGTCCCTGGCGTCCTCGACTCGATCATCAAGGGATGCGAGCGCGGCACCCGGATCTTCTCCGTCGGCGGCCCGCCCGAGGGCG
Organism: Streptomyces sp. NPDC048275; assembly: GCF_040652275.1. Lineage (NCBI taxonomy): Bacteria > Bacillati > Actinomycetota > Actinomycetes > Kitasatosporales > Streptomycetaceae > Streptomyces > Streptomyces sp. NPDC048275. The sequence continues at coordinate 191,446 of NZ_JBEZLR010000002.1, read as the reverse complement.
ACCACCTGCACACCCTGACCGCGAAGCGGAAGGGCCTGAACATCCAGTTCGGCGGTGGCCCGTCGATGGCCCACTGGGACGAGGCGTTCGAAGCGGTCTGCTCGGGCGGCCTGGATGTCACGCCGATGCTGGGCGGCGCCGGGACTGTCGGGCTCGACGAGGTGCCCGCCGCGCTGGAAGCGGCCCGCGACGCGAACGGACCGGCCCGCATCGTCGTCGTACCCGGGAGCTGTGACGGATGAGCGAGACCGACGAACTTGCCCAGCTGCGCGCCACGGTGGAGACGCTGGCGGCGAAGGTGCGCGCTCTGGAGGACAAGGTCGAGATCATGCAACTCGTCGCCCAGTACGGGCCCGCGGTCGACAGCGGTTCGGGTGAGGCCGCGGCAGGACTGTGGACCGACGACGGCATCTTCGACGCCATCCCCCATCTGCGGATGCAAGGCCGGGACGACATCGTCGGCATGGTGCACGGCGCCGGCCACCAGAGCCTGATCCACAAGGGCTGCGGTCACGTCCTGACCGCGCCGCACATCGTCGTCGACGGCGACCGCGCCACCGGCCGCAGCCACGCGCTGCACCTGCGCTGGGACGCCGAGGCCGGCCGCTTCTGGGTGTTCCAGGTGTCCGCGAACACCTGGCGCTGGGCGCGCACCCCGCAGGGCTGGCGCATCACCGAGCGCATCAACGCCAGCCTCGACGGCAGCGTCGAACACCGCGAGATGCTCGCGCCGCCCGCAGCCCGCAGCCACCTGGAGGACGAGTGAAGATCGGATTCATCGGCCCGGGTCGTATGGGTCGGCCAATCCTCAACCGCCTGGTGGCCGCGGATCACGACGTCACCGTCCTCGTACGCCGTCCAAAGGCCCGTGCGGCCGCCAAGGCCGACGGGCTGACCTGTGCCGACACGGTCGCGGCGGCGGCCCGCACGACGTCGCCGCGGTATTCGTCGTGGTGCTGAAGGACGAGCAGGTGCGATCGGTCTGCCTTGGTTCGGACGGTGCGGGAGGCTCGGACGGTGCTGTCGCGGTCATGAAGCCGGGCGCGACGCTCGTCCAGCACACCACCTCCGACCCCGCGACCGCACAACTCCTCGCCGAGGCGGGCGCGAACCGCCGGATCAGGGTGCTCGACGCCGCGCTCTCCGGCGGCCCGCACGACGTCGCCGCGGGTCGGCTCACGCTGTGGGTGGGCGGGGACGAGGCCGTACTGGACGAAATGCGTCCGCTGCTGGAGACGTACGCCTCGCCGGTCATGTTCGTGGGACCGGTCGGCAACGGTCAGCGGGTCAAGCTCGTCAACAACGCGCTGTTCGTGGCGCAGGTCGGCCTCGTGATCGACGCGGTACGCATCGCGGGCTCGCTGGGGATCGAGGAGAAGGCGATCCTGGCCGCCGTGCAGCACGGCAGCGGCGCCAGCCGAGCGCTCGGCGTCGTCGCCGGCGGCGGATCGGTCGACGTGGTCGCGGCGCGTCTCGCCGACCTGATGAGCAAGGACGTCACCGTGGTGCGCGAGGTCGCGGCGAACGCGGGAGTGGACCTCGGAATCATCGGGACGGTCCTGTCTTCGGACGCGGTCGAGAAGAAAGTACTCCATCCGCCACCGTGATGCGTTCACGTGAACCGCCCTTCTGTTCATTCCAGTTGACGGGTCGACCCAGATGAGGAGTACGGAATGGCTGAGATTCTCACGAGCACGTACGGGCCGTGGGGCATCGTCGCCGGCGGATCCGACGGAGTCGGTGCCGCGTTCGCCCACGGGATGGCCTCCCGTGGCATGAACGTCGTGCTGGTGGCACGGCGCTCACCCGTACTGGAGGCATGCGCCGACGACATCCGGGCGCGGCACGGCGTCGAGGCCCGCACGGTCACGCTCGACCTCAGCTCCACGGGCGCCCTGGCGGCACTCGCACGCGCGACCTCCGACCTGGAGGTGGGGCTCTTCGTCTACAACGCCGGTGGCGACGACCGAAGCGTCGCGTTCCTCGACAAGGACCTCGACACCCACCTGGAGCTGGTCCACCGCAACTGCGCCGCCGTACTGGAAGCGGCCTACCGCTTCGGCGCCCCGATGGTGGAGCGGAAGCGGGGGGCCATGGTGCTGGTGACGTCCGGCGCGGCCTGGGCCGGCGGGGCCACGCTCGCCGCCTACGGGGCGACGAAGGCGTTCGATCTCATCCTGGCGGAAAGCCTGTGGGCGGAGTGGCGCGACAGCGGAGTGGACGTCCTGGGGCTCGTCCTCGGCAGAACCGACACTCCATCGCTGCGCCGTGCGGAAGAGGCCCAAGGCCACGCGTTCGCCGGCGCGGCGGCCGATCCCGAAGACGTCGCTGAAGAGGCGCTGGACCACCTGGCCGACGGTCCCACCTGGATCTGTGGCAGCGACACGCCGACCGGCGGCTCACCGTTCGGAGGACTCAACCGCCGCGACGCGGTACTCGCGATGAGCCGGGGCGCGTCCGCGCGCGGCAAGGGAGAGGAACAGCACTGAAGATCTCGTTTCAGAATGATCTGCTGAGTCCGTGGCGAGTGTTCCGGCGATCTCGGGGTCGTTGGCGAATCCCTTCAGCCACGGGCCCGATCACACTTTGCGAGGCAACCTTTCAGTTGGGCGGTGGGTGCGGCGTTGGGGAGGCTGTGTGGTGTGCCCACTGGGCCGCCCGGAGGGTGTTGACCATGAGCATGGCGATGGCCATGGGGCCGACGCCGCCCGGTACCGGGGTGATGCGTCCGGCGATGCCGTCCACCTCGCTTGTGCGAACGTCACCGGTGAGGCCGGTCGGTGTCCGGTGAATGCCGACGTCGATGACTGTGGCCCCGGGCTTGACGTGTTCGGGGCCGATGAGCCCGGGTACACCGATGGCGACCACGAGGATGTCGGCAGGCCGAGTCACGGCTGCGAGGTCGGACGTGTACCGGTGGGCGATGGTGACCGTGGCGTCGCGCTGCAGGAGCAGCTGGGCCATGGGGCGGCCGACGAGTTCGGACCGTCCGACTACGACAGCGTGGGCCCCCTTCATGGAAACCCCTTCCGCGTCGAGGAGTTCGATCACGCCGCTGAGGGTGCAGAGCCACAGGCCGTACTCGCCGCGCGCGAGCAGACCGGCGCTCGCGGTGGTCAGGCCGTCGACGTCCTTGCCCACCGGGATGCGGTCGATCAGCGCGGCGGAGTCCAGCTCGCCGGGCAGCGGGAGTTGCAGGAGGATGCCGGAGACCTCCGGGTGGGCCGCCAGTTCGTCGATGCAGGCGGCGACACTGGCTGTTCGGGCACAGGGCGGACAGGCCGCCGCCTGAGCGAGTCGTAGGTGAGGGCCACGAACAGGTCGTAGGTGTGCGAGAAGCAGGTTTGTTCCCTGACGGCGAGTAAAGGAACACCAGGAGGCGAGGCACGGTCGTCTGACGAGCCGCACCTCGCACCCTCATCAGGGCGTTTGACCTGCGGGATCGCAAAATCGGTGATGCGGTCCATGTTGCGTGTGGTGGCCCGTCCCAAGGGGGGCGGGTCAGCGCATGTGCGTCCCGCCGTTGATGTCGAAGGTGGCGCCGGTAACGTATCCGGCGTCCTCGCTTGCCAGGTAGGCCACGAGGGCGGCCACTTCCGTCGGCCGGCCCAGGCGTCCGACGGGGATGCTCTTTGCCGCCTCGGATACCGTCGTGGCACCGAGTTCCTCCACCGCGGGGGTCTGGACGGATGCCGGCGCGACCGCGTTGACGGTCACTCCGTACGGTGCCAACTCCCGAGCGAACACCTTGGTGAGCACCAGTACGCCGGCCTTGGCGGCGGAGTAGTGGGCGCCTGCGAGCGTACCGCCCTGCTGGCCCGCCAGTGAGGCAAGGTTGATCACGCGCCCCCACCCGCGTTCCCGCATCGGCGACGCGCACAGGCGAGTCATTACGAGGACACTGCGCAGATTGGTCGCCATCACGGCATCCCACTCGTCCAGCCCGATGTCCCATACCGATGCCGGCACGGTGCGGGCCGCGTTGTTGACCAGTACGTCAGGTGCGTGCCACGCACCGGTGACCTTCCCCACTGCGGCTTCCACCGCGGCGGCATCGTCCACATCGACCGGAAGTGCCAGCGTGGTACCCATGTCGGGATCGAGCCTTCGGGCCACCTCGGCTGCGGCGTCACCGTCTCGGTCGAGCAGGGCCACCCGCAGTCCCAGCTGATGCAGTCGCGTGGCGATCGCCTCCCCCAGGCCGCGCCCTGCGCCGGTGACCAGTGCCACCCGCGGGGATCCGGACCCGTGCGCGGCGGTGGCCGCGCTCGCGCCATTGGCTGCCATATCGTGCATTGTCGACTCTTCTCAGATGACCGGACTCGTCGGTAGCGAGGCACCCAGGAGAGCGCGACCGTAGATCTCCTTGCTCGTCTGAATGCTGAAGGCTGCGTGACGCGAGGCCGTCTCGATGTCGCGCCACGCCCTCTGCAGTACCGAGCCGTCCGCGAAGCTGCCGGCACCGGCGGTGTCGAGCAGCAGACTCACGGCCTCGCGAGCACACCGCATGGCGTGGGCGGCGTCCATGCGCAGGCGGGCCCGGTCGGGGAGCTCGGGCCGGCGGCCGGCGCGGGCCTGCGTGTCCACCTCGTCGGCAGCGCGGCGGAGGTGGAGGCGTGCGGTGTCGATCAGCGTCGCGGCGTCCGCCACGTTCAACTGATGGGAAGGCGCTTCGGCGACCAGGTGGTGCAGTGGTGAGACCGCCCGCTTCCCCCGGGCCGCGGCCATGACGACCTGCTGCAGCGCCTCCGCGGCGATCCCCACCGCGGTCGCCACGAGAGGAAGGTTGATGGAAAGGTGGAAGGTGATCCGCGGCTCGTCGGGATGGCGTCGCTGGTAGGTGCCGTTCGCCATGTCGGTGAGGGAGATGATCCGGGAGTCCGGCACGTACACGTCGTCCGCCACGGCGGTGTTGCTTCCGGTTCCCCGCATTCCCGCCACGTGCCATACGTCAGCGACGGTCAGGGCGGATGTGGGGACCAGCGCCATACCCCGCTCCGTTTCGCCCTCGTTGTTCGTCCAGGCAAAGCCGAGCAGGGTCCACTGCGCGTGGTGGATGCCGGATATCCAGGGCCAACTGCCGCTCAGTAGCCAACCGTTGTCCGCCCGCTGCGCTGTTCCGGACGGGTTGGCCGTGCCGCAGACGACGGCGTCCGCGTCGTGCTTCCAGACTGTGGCGCGCTCAGCCTCCGCAAGCTGGGAGGCGAAGAGGTTGCCGCCGTAGGCGATTCCCACGATCCAGGAACTGGCCGCGCATCCGTGTGCCAGTTCCTCGCACACGTCCACCGCGGTACGGACGCCCGCGCCGAGGCCGCCATGTGCCGCGGGTGTGCCCAGCCGGAAGAGGCCGGACTGCCGCAGAGCGGTCACGCTCGCGTCCGTAAGCCTGCGGGCGTTCTCCGTGCGGGGGGCTTCGTCGGCGAGGAGGGGGATCAGTGACCGTGCCGCTTCCACAGGTACAAGGTCGCCGGGCGTGCCGGTTCGACGCCCAGGATCGGAGGTTACGGTGCCCACGCTGGTTCCTGTTCTTTCAGTGACTGCCGCCCCGGTGGCGGCGTGAAGGGGGGGTACAACGGAGTGTTTCTCAGCGTCAGCAGGCCACCACGTTGTCCAGTTCCTCGTCTCTGGCGAACCGCTCAAGTTGCCGGCGGATCAGTTGTTCGAGGCGGGGCCACATGGCCGGGGTGAACGCGCCGACGTGCGGGGTGATCAGGACACCGGGTGTCTCCCAGAGTGGATGTCCCGCCGGCAGCGGTTCCGGATCCGTCACGTCCAGCGCTGCGCGGATCCGGCCACCGCGTACCTCCTCCAACAAGGCGGCGGTATCGACGACCGCCCCTCTGGCCATGTTCACGAGCAGCGCTCCATCCTGCAATCGCGCCAGGAGATCCGCATTGATCAAATGGTGGGTTGCGGGGGTCAGTTCGGTTGCCAGTACGACCACGTCGGCGCCCGTGATGAGCCCACGAAGGTGGGACATGGCGTGCACGGGCCCCCGGGGAGACAGCCGGTCAGTGCGCGCGACGCGCGTCACCGCACACCCGAACGGCACGAGGAGATCTTCCAGGGCGGATCCAAGGGCGCCATAACCCACAATGAGCACCGAACGCCCGTACAGAGATGGGAACACCTCGGGCTTCCACAGCCCGAGGTCTTGAGCATGGGTGAACTCCGGTATCCCTCGAAGCGAGGCAAGTATCAGCGCCAGGGCAAGCTCCGCCGTGCTCCGGGCGTGCACCCCTTTGGCGTTGCACAGTGTCACGTTGCCTGGTAGACGTCGAAGTTCCGCACACAACCCGTCGACCCCGGAGCTGAGGGCTTGGACGACTGTGAGGCTGGTCATCCGGTCGAGCGGTCTGCTGATGGTGTCGAGGTCCTGAACCAGCGGGGGTACGTAGAACTCCACTTCCGCCGGATCTGACGGAAAGACCGAACCACCGTCCCAGCGGGCGTATCGCAGTCCTTCGGGCAGGCCGGCGTAACTGGTGAATTGGGCAGGTAACCATACCTGCCGGGAGGTTGATGTCACGTCGGTGTACTCCGCCTCCGGTCCAGCGGTTGGGACTCAGTTCTCATGGTGTGCCTGCACGTGCGGGGTGCTGCTCTACAGATGACTGAAGCGTCAGAGCGTTCGTCAGAGCATATCAATGCCGTTACGTTTGCGACTGTTGTGTTCGTTACCATTTGGCGACGTAGTACCGGCCGTCTGCCAGCGTGCCGATGTAAGGGCGGCAGAACTCACCGAGGCACTGTCACGTTGGGCTGACCGGTGGGATGATCTTCGGGTTGATCAGGCTGGGAGGGGGTTGTCCGTGGGGAGTGCGTCGCCGTTGTACAAGGGGCATCGGTACCCGGTCGAGGTGATCTCCCACTGCGTGTGGCTGTACTTCCGTTCCCGCTCGGCTTCCGCGGGATCGGGGAGCTGATGCTCGAGCGCGGTGTGATCGTCTCCTACGAGACGGTCCCCGCTGGTGCGCCAAGTTCGGCCAAGCCTGCGCGAACGCACTGCGCCGCCGCCGGCCCCGCCCCGGCGACAAATGGCACCTGGACGAGGTGTTCATCAAAATCGGCTCTGGCTCAACTTTTGTGGAGCAGTAACGCTGCGTGCTGCCGACACCCCGCTCACCCGACCCGGGTCCCAGGTGACGTCCCTCCCATCCCGGGATCACCACAGGCGTATTCCGTCAAACGCCCTCAGCTGCGTGCTTGTTGCGAGAGGATGGGGTGGTGATCCGCCACGACCCTGAGATACAGGATCTGTTCCGCCGCTATTGCGCCCCCGCGCGGCGCTATCTGAAGCTCGGCGGAGCGGTACTTCATATGCCGCGCGAGAAGTACGAGCCGTTCGTTCATGCCCTGGCCGCTGATGCGAAGGCTGTTTCCGACGCCGAGCTCACCACCCTCTTCGAAGGCAGCTGGCGAGAGCGGCGCACCGCGGCATGGCTCGCCGCCGTCTCGCGCCGTGACCATTTCCGCGAGCGTCTGGGAGCGCTGCTGCTGGAGAGCGAGGTCTGCTGCGCGGGTGGGGCCTACTGCGTGGCGCTGGCGAGTTTCGGCACCGCACGGGACGCCGACCTGCTCGCCGCTTACCTGGATCGCTACCTGCGTCGGCCCGACCTCGCCTACGACCAGCCGACGGCCATGGGCGCCCTGGCGTACACCGACTCCGTCCTGCACGGCGACCGGGCCAGCCGCCTCCTCCAGGAGGGCGGCCTGTGGCGGCAGTGGTTCCAGGACGCGCCCCACATGCACGGCGATGACGGCATCTCCACCTACCTGGGCGGCATCCGCCTCGCCTGTGCCGTCATCGACGAATGCGCCGACACCTGACCCCATTGGCTTTGTTCACTTCAAAGGCTCTGGCTCAACGTCTGTGACGCGGCCGCTCTCCGTCACGCCAGTAGGACCCGCTTGCGGAGAAGTCGGAAGCCTGCCCGCCCGAACATCTGGCGCTTGAGCATCTTGATCCGGTTGACATGCCCTTCGACCGCGCCCGAGCTCCAGGGCAGGCTCAATCCGGCGATGACGGCGTCGAGGTCGCGGTCGATGCCGGCGGCGAGGGTGTGGAGGGTCGGCAGGTCGTCCTGTCGAACGGCGTCGAGCCACTCCGGGAGACGCTCGCCCTGGCGGTCAGTGAGCATGGTCGCAAAGGACCGGACGTGACGGGTAAGGGCGTCGAGCCCGGGGCACTGGTTGCGGACGGTCATGAGCTGGAGCTGTTCGGGCTCGGTGAGGGTTTCCGGGCCCCACCATCCCACCCGCCAGCGCGAACGAGCTATGAAAGGCTTCCGCAGTGTCGGCGCAGCACAACGCTTCCTGTCCGCGTTCAGCGGCATCTCACCCCACTTCCGCCCCCACCGACACCTGATGACCGCCGCCGACCACCGAGCCGAGATGACCATCCGCTTCGCCATCTGGGACCAGATCACCGGCGCCGCCGATCGACCCACCACGGCCTGAACACACGCCCGAACTCAGGGCCCGCCATGCCCCGACGCACCGTCAGACACCCACATACTCAACAATGGTGTGACAACGCCCTCGGAGGGCCTGCTTTCGCTCGACCTCGGACATGCCTGCAAGGACGTCCGTCACGCGCTTCGGCTCGTCCACGGTCAGCTCTCGCCGACGAGGTCGAGGTCTTCACGAATCGCCTTCGGAGCCATCACCGGGACGGGCCACTGGCGCTTGAGGGGCAGTGACACATCGCGCCACCAGGGATGCGCGGGGAGGTCGCCAGCGGGCTCGAATGGCTGGCCCGGGACAGGCAGAGCGACTGCCTGCCCGACTGCCTTGGCGGCGGCCACTGTCCACTCCCCGGGCTCCGCCCAGGGGTGCAGCGAGAGGTTGAACGTACCCCAGTGGATCGGGAGCATGACCCCGCTCACCTCGCCTCTCTGCAGGTCAAGGTGTGTTTGGACCCCCTGAGCCGGGTTCATGTGAATGTCCGGCCAGCCGCCAGGCAACGGCATAGAGTCCGTGTGATTCTTGGGCCAGAACTCGCTGTACGCGCCGATCTGGATCATCGTGGCGTCGAACGGGCCGTGCTCGGCGCCGATGTCCTTGAAGCCGTCGAAATAGCCGGTGTCACCACTGTGGTAGATCCGGTGCTCGTCGCCCGCGACCACCCAGGAGGCCCAGAGGGTGTGCTGGGTGTTGCGCATGCCGCGGCCGCAGAAGTGCCGGGCCGGTGTGGCGGTCAGGGAGATGCCGCCGATCTTCGTCGTCTCGTGCCAGTCCAGCTCGCGCAGCCGGTCCGCCGAGACGCCCCAGTGCTCCAGGTGGGCACCGACGCCGAGCGGCACCGCGAAGACGGTGTCCGTGTCGGCCAGGGCCTTGATGGTGGGCAGGTCGAGATGGTCGTAGTGGTCGTGCGAGATGACGACGACATCGACCGGGCCGAGCGCGGCCAGCGGCAGGGGCACCGGGTGCAGCCGCTTGGGACCGACGAAGTCGAACGGCGAGCAGCGCTCGCCCCAGACCGGGTCGAAGAGCACGCGGTGCCCGTCGATCTCGGCGAGCACGCTGGAGTGCCCCATCCAGGTCAGCCGCAGCCCGCTCGCCGCGGGCTTGGACAGGTCGGCGAGCGTGGTGGCATGCACCGGCACCGTGCCCGTGGGGGCGCGGCGCGCGCGCTCCTCCTTGCGGAAGTACACCTTCGCGAAGTCGAGCATGGAGCCGTCGAGGCGGGTCCGGGCACTCACCGGGTTCTGAAAGACACCGTCCGCGAAATGCGGCGATCTACGGATGCGCTCCATGCGCTCACCGCCGGGGTCCGCGCCGAAGGCGGCGGGCTGCAACGCGCGGAGCCCGGAGCTCAACGTACGGAAACCGGTCACGGCACCTCCAAGTGGAGTCGGTCAGGCTTTCCATTATGGTCGGCCCCTCTGACAGCGCCGGGTCGAGGGTGTCACAGCGCGATGTCCCCGGCACAGACCGCGATGCCGGGGCCCCGGTGTCACCACCGCGGGGTCCCGGTCCGTCGTATCGGTGCGGACGTCCGCATCGGGGCGCCCGAGCCCGACGCATCGAGCGCCGCGCTCGACATCCATCGGAGGTGGCCCTACGGCCCGTTCATGGAGCAGGCGGAGGCGAGGACGACCGCCCCGCCCGCCCAAGTGCCCTCTACGAAGTAGGGGGCGATCCGCTGTCCTTCGTGTCGCCCGGTGAGCGTGTCGGTGGCCGGGCGGCAGAGGCGCCACCGATGATCGGTTCCGTAAATTGACAGAGCCCGGAACCGCTTCCGATACTGACTAACCATTCAGTAATGGTTCCGGTGGGTCCGCGGCCTCGCCGCCCCCTGCGCCCAGGGAGGCACCATGGAGGCCGGAGTACTCACCGGCGGCGAGGGGATCACTCCCGAGTGCCGTGACGACGGCGCCCTCACCAAGGCGCCGCGCGCACCCGGACCCACCCTGACCGTCGTCCCCGAGGAGACCCGATGACCGCCCCCCTGATCACGCTCACCTGGACCGACCACGTCACGGGCCAGCAGGGCTTCCTCGTGGTCGACCGGCTCGTCCGGGGCGTCTCCAGCGGCGGGCTGCGGATGCGCAACGGCTGCACGCTGGACGAGGTCGCGGGGCTGGCCCGCGGCATGACCATGAAAGAGGCCCTGCACTACAACCCCGAAAACCCCCAAGGCCGCTACATCCCGCTGGGCGGCGCCAAGGGCGGCATCGACTGCGATCCCCAGGACCCGGCCGCGTACGGGCTGCTGGTGCGCTATCTGCGTGCCATGCGCCCGTACATCGAGAGATTCTGGACCACCGGCGAGGACCTGGGACTCACTCAGGATCTGGTCGACCGGGCCGCGGCGGAGGCGGGGCTCGTCTCGTCCATCCAGGCCGTGTATCCGCTGCTGGACGACGAGGCGACGGCGCGACAGCGGCTCACGGACGCGTTCAGGGTCGAGGTGGACGGGATCGGCCTCGACGAGCTGGTCGGCGGCTGCGGAGTCGCCGAGTCGGTACTCGCGGCCCTGGACCGCGCCGGGGTGGCGTACGCGGGGACTCGCGTCGCCGTGCAGGGCCTGGGCACCATGGGCGGCGCCACCGCCCGTTTCCTCACGCGCGCGGGGCTCACGGTCGTCGCGGTCGCCGACATCAAGGGCACGATCGCGAACCCGGACGGGCTCGACATCGACACACTGCTCACGGCACGGGACACCTACGGGACGGTCGACCGCTCGGCGCTGCGCCCGGCCGACCAGGAACTTCCCGGTGACGCCTGGCTGTCCACCGACGCGGAGGTGCTGGTGCCCGCGGCGGTCTCGTACGCGATCGACACCACGAACGAACACCGGATCACCGCCCGTTGGATCGTCGAGGCGGCCAACATGCCCGTACTGCCGCAGGCCGAGGAGTCCCTGGCCGCGCGCGGGGTCCTCGTGCTGCCGGACGTCGTGGTCAACTCCGGGACGAACGCCTGGTGGTGGTGGACGCTCTTCGGAGACATCGGCCCCGACGCGAACGAGGCGTTCGCCTACACGCGGCGCTCCATGCGGGCCCTGATCGACCAGATGCTGGCCCGCGCGGAGGCCGACGGGACGACGCCGCGGGCCGCCGCGCACGCCATCGTCGCCGACCGACTGCCGGTGATCGCGGAGCGGTTCGGGTGGTACGGGTGAGGCGCCACCTTCCTGGTTCTCGGGGCTGACGGCCGCGTCCGGTTCGACTACCGGTTCGTCCGACCGGCCCTGGCAAGGGACTAGGGTTATCGCGTGGCAAGAGTGCGGTTGAGTGTGGCGGAGCGGCAGGAAGAGTTGCTGCGGGCCGCCATTGAGCAGATCGAGGCGCGGGGCGTGGCGGCGGTGCGGATCGCCGACGTGGCCTCGGCGCTCGGAGTGAGCAACGCGTTGGTGCTGTATCACTTCTCGACCAAGGAGAAGCTGGTCGCCGCCGCCTTCACCTACGCGGCCCAGGACGACCTCGCCCATCTGCGAAAGCTGCTCGGCCGCCGTACGTCCGCGTTGCGACGGCTGCGCGCCGCCGTGCGCTGGTACGCGCCGACGGGCCAGGCCAAGGGATGGCGGCTGTGGATCGAGGGCTGGGCGGTGGCCCTGCGCGAGCCCGCGCTGCGGGAGGTCACGCTTGATCTCGACAGGCAGTGGAAGGCCGCGATCATCGAGGTGATCGCGGAGGGAGTGGCCGCCGGCGAGTTCCACTGCCCGGACCCCACCGGGACGGCCCTGCGGCTGACGGCGCTGCTCGACGGGCTGGCCGTACAGATGACCGCCTATACGGGTGCGGTGTCGCGGGCGCAGGCCCACGAGTGGGTGGACGAGGCGCTCGCGCGCGAACTGGGGCTCGAGCGGGAGGCGTTGGCGGCGGCGGTGCGCTGAGGCCCATGCCTCGGCGCACCGCCGGGTCGGCTCGGCGACTGCGACTGCGACTGCGACTGCGACTGCGACTGCGACTGCGACTGCGACGGACCGTACGCTCCCGACTCAGGCCACCGAATCGATCCGCATCTTGATGTCGTCGGGCGACAGGCTGCCCTTGGCCGCCACATGGTCCCCGGAGGACTCTCCGCGCAGTCGCCGTCCGATCCACGGGACGAGGTACTCGCGTGCCCAGTGGATGTTGTCGCGCCGTACTTCGAGCGTGCCGCGGGGCGGCAGCGGAGGCCAGGGCTGGTCCGGGTCCGCGGGCACTTCGAGGCCGAGGACCTGGCCGGCGCGCAGGGCGACCCGGGTATGGCCCTCGGGCGACAGGTGCAGGCGGTCGCCGTCCCAGGCGCGGCGGTCCTGAATCGTCTTCAGGGACCACAGGTCCAGGACCGGACAGCCATGCCGGTCCGCGATGGCCCGGACATGTCCGTTGTACGTGGCGATCTTGCCGCGCAGATGCTTCAGCACGGGGATGCCACGGGTGTCGAAGCCGGTGGTCACCATGACGGTGCCGACGGCGGAGGTGAGGTCGGCGACCGAGCGCTCGAAGCGCTCCGCGACCTCGTCGGGGTCGGTGCCGGGACGGAGGATGTCATTGCCGCCCGCGCAGAAGGAGACCAGGTCCGGGGCGAGTTCCTTGGCTCGTCGGATCTGGTCCTCGACGACCTGGTCGAGCAGTTTGCCACGCACGGCGAGGTTCGTGTAGGTGAAGTCGCCCTCGGGCCGCCGGTCCGCGAGAAGCACCGCGAACCGGTCGGCCCATCCGACAAAGGCCCCGTCGGGGCCGGGGTCGCCCACGCCTTCGGTGAAGCTGTCCCCCACCGCCACGTACGACCCGATCACCGATCTGTTGTCACTCTTCGAATCGTCTGCCACATCGGCCCATGATTCACCTTCCGATGTGAGCTACGCGACCGTAGGAAAGGGTTGACGGGTGGTGAGATAAGCCACTCGTAAAGTCTAGGTCTAGCCCGGAATAAGGCCTTCTCAGGAGTGGTTGAACAGCCGCCACACCTGGAAGTCCGTGATCCGGAAGTGACTCCACACGGTCCGGAACGCGAAGTGGCCACTGGTGTACGGCGCCGGGTCGCGGTAGTCGAAGACCAGCCCCCCGTTGTTCCACCACTGGACCGTGGAACCGTCCGAGACGATCCGGACGCGGTGTGGCTCGTTGGCCGTGAGCAGCGGCTCCGCGTAGTCGTAGATCAGCGGGCGGACGCCCGCCTCGCCGACGTATCGGCGCAGCCGTGTCGTCGTGTTGGTGTTGGCGCCGTATCCGGCGTAGTACGTCTTGAGGTAGTCGTACTCCGCGAGGGCGCCGCCGCGCGGCGTGGCGAAGACGTCGTCCGGGGAGCGGACGTCCACGGCGTTCCAGAAGTTGTTGAGGTCGGAGACCCGGTCGTTGACGCCGCCCGCGGACACGGGTGTGGCGGTGTACTCGATGACGTACGGGCCTTCGAGCTTCTTCTTGAACCAGACCGTCGCCCCGCTGGGTACGTCGATCTCGAGGACGCCGCGCGAGGCGGTGACGGTGCCGCCGTCCTGCAGTTCGGTCGCCCACTGGCCCAGGCCGTGCCGGAAGCCGTCGTGGGCGATGAGCCGTCCCCGGCGGTGGCGCGGCGTGGCGCTCGCGGTGGTGGCCGGGGCGAGCACCGCGAGTGCGGTACCGGCGGCCAGGGCTCCGAAGGCTCTGCGGGTTGTCATGAGGTCCTGCCTTCCGGACGAGGGGTGGTGGTGAGGGCGGGCTTCGGCGCCCGCCGGGTCTCGGTGCCCAGGTAGTAGTCGGTGTACGTCGACTGGAGATAGCCGCGCACGGTCCAGCCGAGGCGGTATTCGGGGTTCTGGGCGAGTGTGTAGATGCGTGTGTCGGTCGGCTCGGTGGTGGTGTAGAGGCGCAGCGCGGTGTGGTCGCTCGTCTCGGCGAGGATCTCCTCGCGCCAGTCGCCGAGGAGGTCGCCGTAGAAGGGGGTCGCGTTGCGGGCGCCGGAGACGACACCGGACGGGTCGAAGATCCGGGTGCTGGTCTCGGTCGCCGGGTCCCACTTCTCGACGTACGTGTGGTCGAGGAGCTCGGAGGCCTTGTCGCCGTCCCACCAGATGCGGAAGTTGACGCTGGGGGTGGTGGCGGAGACCTTGCCGTCCTGGACGTTGAAGACGCCCGCGCCGGGCCGGGTGACGTCGGCGGTGGAGGTCCAGTACTCGTAGCCGGGGTGGTCCGGGTCGATGTCGGCGGCGCTGCCCCGGCCGACGTCGAGGTCGGCCTCGCTCGTCGGGTTCGCCGGGTGCTCCCCGGTCACCAGACGCTCACCGGTGTCGGCGTCGTAGTAGTACCAGGGGAACTTCGATACGACGCCCAGTTCGGACTGCTGGATCGCGAAGCCCTCCAGGCCGGGCCGGTCGGGGTCGAGGTCGGCGATGGCGAAGCGGTCTCCGTGCCCGGCGCCGTCGACGACATAGCGCAGGGTGCCGTCGCTGTTGACGACGTAGTTGCCGTCGGCGATCTCGTCCTTGCCGTCCTGGTCGACGTCGACGGTACGGATCTGGTGGAAGCTGGTGGCACCGCTGTCCGACGGGACGACGTACTTCCAACGCCGGGTGAGATCGGTCCCGTTGAAGTCCCAGGTCTGCAGGAGAGTCCGGAAGGTTCCGCGTCTGGCGCCGACCCGCGTGACCAACTTCGTGACGAGGCTGGGGTGTTCGCCGTCCAGGTAGGCGATGCCGAAGTGGCCTCCGGAGGGGCCGTCGGCCACGAAGTCGTCGGGGACGGGCTGCCGGACGCGTTCGCTGCCCGTCGCACCGTCGATCACCGAAATGAACTGGTTCGCGGGCGAGTCGGCGGCTACCTTCGCGCCGTCCGCGAACGTCGTCCCCTCGGCCGTGTGCACCAGCACCTCGGCCTTGCCGTCGCCGTCGAGGTCGTACACCGTGACGTTGTCGTCGTTGCGGTATCCGCCGATCGCCGTCGATCCGCTGATGGCGGCGGGCGCGGGGTCGTTGGCACCGTTCCCGCCGACCTGGGTGTACGAGCCGGGGCCGAGGTCGACGCGCCACAACCGCTCGCCGGTCAGCGTGTAGGCCTCCAGCAGATCGGGCTTGGTGCGGTCGGTGGCGAGCCGGCTGACGACGAGTTCATAGCGACCGTCACCGTCGAGGTCGCCGGGCCAGGCGTGCTGCACGGTGTACTCGTCGGCGGTGGCGAGCGGGATCTCCGCGTAGCCTTCGGCGAAGTCGAGCGCCGCCGGACTCGGCTTCTTCTCATGGCCGTTCACGACGGCGCGAACGGTGTACGTTCCCGTGCCGCGGCTGTTGTCCTGGTAGGTGGTGGACTTGGTGATCGGCTCCCGGTTGAGCCGACGTCCGCCCTTGTACACATGGAAGGCGATGGCGTTCCCGTACCGTGCGTACTCCGTGCCGAGCAGCCGCCAGCTGAGGAAGGTGCCCTTGCCGGAGGGGACGGCGACCAGGCCGCGGTCCAGGTTCTCCACGACCCGACGTGTGGGCGCCTGTGCACCTTGCGACGGGGTGGCGACGAGGCCGACCAGCAGCACGGCGGCGGTCATCGCGCCGAGTCTTCGAGGTTGCATGCTTCAGTGCTCCTTGTGGTGGATGAGAGCAATGAGCCGGTCGGCCACCTTGCGATGCCCTTGGGCGTTCGGGTGGACAGTCCCGTTGAAGTCCCCGCTCTCCGGGGTGACCCAGCCTGTGGTGTCGACGAACTCGACCCGCCGGTCGGCGAGTTCACCGACGACGGCGGCGATGTCATCGCCATGCGTACCGTTGAAGGGCCGCAGCGCGAGAATGCGGGCGCGCGGGGCCGCGGACCGCAGCTGGTCCAGGTAGGCGCGGTACGCGGCCCGGAACTCCTCGCGGCCGAACGCCGCGTCGTTCGTCCCCTGGTTCACAACGATCACATCGGCACGGCGGTCCGAATCCGCCCTGGAATCCGCGTAGTTCCAGTCGTACGCGGCTCCGGCGGCCGGGACTCCCCCGTTGCCGGCCTGGATGACGCCCTGTCTGCCGAAGCCGACCTGCGTGAGGGAGGCGTGCAGCTTGTCGGCGACCAGGGTCGGATACGCGACCGTGCCGTCGGCGCAGTCGGAGGTGTTCACCTCGCACAGCGCCATGACGCCTTGGGTGATGGAATCTCCGTAAAAGGCCAACTGCATCTCCCGTAAAGGTCGTTCGGGAAGCGGTCGCGCCCCCTCGTCCAGCCGCAGACCCGTGAGGACGACCCCCGTCTCCAGCGGCGGAGTCCAGCGGTTGGCTCGCGAGAAGACGTCCTTCACGGAGATCTCGGCGGTGTGCGTCCCCCGGCCCGACAGAGCGATGTCGATGTCGGGCCGGTCGACGTCGTACAACCGCTTCGGCCCACCGTCCACCGACACATAAATCTGCGCGGGCACGGTGATCGACGATACGTCGAAGAGGGCGTGCAGCGTGCCGCCGGTGAAGCGGAACCGCAGCCGGGACCCGGAGTTGACGGTGGCGGCGGCCTCGGCGGTACGTCCCCAGTGGCCCTCGTACGCGAGACGCCTGTCATCGGGCCGTACGACATTCGAGTCCCCGGACGCGACAACAGCAGGCGCGCCCACGAACAGCAGAGCGACGGACGCGGCTGCGGCCGCGGCGCCCTTGACGGCGGTGCGTCGGTCGACGCCGGGCACGGGAACCTCCGAAGACATAGAAAGCGCTTGCGGGAGATCACTATGGTGTCGCCGTGGCGCGCCTGTCGATACCTCGTACACCGCCGCCACAAGACCGCAATGCGCGGATCATGAACCAGCAGGGGGCGCAATCTTCCGGTCATAGCTCCTTCGTGGATCGCTCATGGGTCGCCCATGGATCCCTGTCTCTGAAACGCCGAAGGCCGGACCCCAGGGATCATGGGGTCCGGCCTTCAGAGGCGAGCAAGGGCGTCAGCCGACGGCGACACCGTGCGAGCGCAGGTACGCGACCGGGTCCACGTCCGAGCCGTAGTCCGGCGTGGTGCGGATCTCGAAGTGCAGGTGCGGACCGGTGACGTTGCCGGTCGCGCCGGAGAGGCCGATCTGCTGGCCCTCGGTCACGGTCTGGCCCGCCGAGACGGAGAGCGAGGACAGGTGGGCGTACTGCGAGTACTGGCCGTCGGCGTGCTGGATGACGACCTGGTTGCCGTACGCGCCACCCCAGCCGGCGGAGACGACGGTGCCCGCGGCGATGGACTTGATGGTGGTGCCGGTCGGGACGACGAAGTCCACACCGGTGTGGTAGCCGCTGGACCACATGCTGCCGGCCACCTTGTAGTTGGTGCCGACGATGGCGCCCTCGACGGGCACGGTGTAGCCGGAGGCGCTCGCGGTGTCCGTGGACTGGATGTCCGTGGAGGCCGCGGTGCTCGTGGAATCCGTGGAATCCACGGGGCCCGTGGTGTCCGTGGTCTGTATCTTGGGCGCGTTCGCCTTGCTGGACGACGGCGTGGACTTCGTGGACGCCTTCGAGGGGGACTTCGCGGCACCGGCCGACGCGGCCTTCTCGCCGATCGTCAGCTTCAGGCCCGGGTGGATCAGCGACGGGTCGCTGCCGATGGCCGTGCGGTTGTCGGAGTAGAGCTGCCTCCAGCCACCGTTGACGTCCTGCTCGTCGGCGATCTTCAGGAGATAGTCGCCGGCCTTCACCGCATAGGTCTTCGTCGCGGCGGTCGCGGTCTTCGACGAGTCGGCCGCGGACTTGCCGGAAACCGCCGCAGCCTTCCCCAAAGCCGCCGCACTCTTCTCCGGGGCCGACGAAACGCCGGTCGTCGGGGTCGCGGCGTGGGCGCCGGCCGCCCCCATCAGCGGCAGCGCGAGCGCGGCGCCACCCGTTCCGGCCACGGCGATCGAGCGGGTGAAACGCTGGGCTTTCGGACGGCGGTGCTTACCCTTCGCGGGCATGACGAATTCCTCTCCGGCGCCTGCGAGGTGAGCTGTCGGGTGCGGGCTGGAGATGCCCGGCCGCGCGAATGCGCGACTGAACCCCTAGCCGTTCCGGAGACCGGAACAGGCGTGGTACCTGCGGGTCCCCCGCTCCTGCCGAGTTCGGGTGAGTGCGGATTCCGGGCGGCGGCAGGATTGGGCGTCCGTCCGGATTGAGGGCGAACGTAAGCGAGATGAGAGCGCGTCGACAACTGTGTGGATCTGCTGTGTACATACCTTTCTTGATCCATGCCGGAATTCCCGTCACCCTCCGTGAATAGGCGACCATTCCGACCCCTCAATAACCCGAGAATTCGAGCAGGTTGAGAAAAAGGGGACACAACGCATCGTCACGAATATGACGCTGCTCACGCAGGTCGAACCACGATGCTTTATTCCAGGCCCAGTTTGAACTAAGGCGGCAATTCGTCCAGAACAGTCACATGCGACACAGTCGGACAGATGGCCACAACTTGATCTCGCTGATTCAACCGGCGTCCGCAAAGCGGTAGTTGACGTTCGTGAGTGGCTCCAGCACCACCATCGCCAAGGGCGTCTCACACCCGAGGCGACGCCTGTGGACAACTTCATTGCCCGAGGAACCCATGTCGTATCGTCGGAGAGCGCGCCCCCGTCGACGAGCAGCGCCGACGGCCCAATGGGAGGAGCCCCCGTGACGCAGCAGGTCCCGTCGACCGAGCCCGAGCTGGCCGGAGTGCGCAACTTCCGGGACGTGGGCGGCCTGCCCACCAAGGACGGCCGGCGGGTGCGGTACGGCCGGCTGTTCCGCAGCGGCCATCTCGCGCACGCGACGGAGGAGGACGCCGCGTTCCTCTCCTCGCTCGGGCTGCACACGATCTTCGACTTCCGCAATGCCGCGGACCAGAAGCTGGAGGGACCGGACGTCGAGCTGGCGGGTGTACGGAACGTGAACCTTCCGCTGACCGACCCGGCCGACGGCAGCGAGTTCTGGCAAATGGTCCGTGACGGCGACATCGCCCAGTTGCGCGCACACCTCGGCGACGGCAAGGCGGCCAACCGGATGATCGCTTCCTACCGCACGATCATCAAGGAGCGCACACCCGAGCACTCCCAGGTGCTGCACTCCCTGGCCGAGGACAGCGTGCCCGCGCTGATGCACTGCGCGGCGGGCAAGGACCGCGCGGGCCTGTCCATAGCGGTGACACTCCTCGCCCTGGACGTCGAGCGCGACGCCATCGTGACCGACTACCTGGAGTCGAACGCGACGCACCGTCGCTACAAGGTCCGCCGCAGCGGCACCTCGGAGTCGGCCCGCTCCCCCGAGGTCATGGAGCTGCTCAGCCCGCTGTTCGACGCACGCGCCGAATATCTGACGGCGGCCTTCGACACCATCGAGGAGACCTGGGGCGGCGTGGACACCTACCTGGAGCAAGCGCTGCGCATCACTCCGGAGCTGCGGGAGCGTCTGCGCGAGCGCCTGCTGGACTGAGCCCCGCAGACAGCCCCGAAGGCCCGGACCGATCCCCCCGGGGACGAGGAAGATCTACTGGTTCTGCGCACCCAGCGTGAACAGCAGGTAGATGAAGGCCGCGAAGAGGTGGCCGACGGCAACATAGATGATCAGCCGCACCCACAGCGCGCGGGGGAACTTGTCATCCATGGATCGCCGCCTGCCGGGCTCCTGGGGCTCGGCCTGGGGTTGCGCCTGGGGTTCCGTCATGACATCTCTCCCATGGTCGTCGGGTGCCCTGCCGCCGGGCCGAGGCACAGCGTGGCGGTAGGGCTCTGCAGCAAGGTGTGTACGAAGAGGAGCTCGGCCCCCGAGTGATCGGCGGCCGCGATGCGGTGCGGGGTCAGCGAGTCGAAGTGCGCGCTGTCTCCGGGCGCGAGCACCTGCGCGGTGTCCCCGAGGCGCAGCCGTAGCCCCCCCTGGAGGACGTAGAGCCACTCCTCGCCGGGGTGGACGCGCACGATGTCGCCCTGCGAGCCGTACGGCACGTGCACCCGCAGGGCCTGCATCCCGCGTCCCGGGGCGCCGGCCTGCCAGTACGTCCAGCCGCCCGCCTTGGTCGGCTCCATGTCGGGGGCCCGCACGATCGCGTCCCGCTCGACGACCGTCTCACCGAGCAGCTCCGAGACCGTCGTACCGTAGATGCGAGCGAGTGCGAGCAGCATCGGCAGCGACGGCTGGCGCTGCCCCGTCTCCAACCGGGAGAGGTGGGCGGCTGAGAGCCCGGCGGCACGGGCCGCGGCCTCCAGGGTCAGCGAGGCGCGGCGGCGCAGCTCACGCAGCTGCGGTGCGACGGCGGGCAGCACCTCGGCTGTCCCGGACTCGGGCGGTGTTCCGGCCGCCCCCGGCTCTGCAGGGCTCATGTGTCCATTGAGCCGCAGCTTTGCCTAGTGGGCAAATTTCTTGCCTCTGAGGCAAGGGACTCCGAGGCAGTGGCCCTCTGACGTAGAGGCCCTCTGACGCTACAGAGGCGGGCCCTGGCCAAGGGCCCGCCCCAGGCGCACCCCCTTACCGGATGGCCACCGCCTGCTTCACCAGCGTCTTCCCGAAGTCCCACATCAGCCCGCCGCCGCTGTGCGCGTCGTCCATCACGGCGGTGAAAGCCGCCACGAACCGATCCACGTCCCGCTCGTCGATGATCAGCGGCGGGATCAACTTGATCACCTCCAGGTGATCGCCGGAGACCTGGGTGAGGATGTGGTGCCGCTGGAGCAGCGGGACGACGACCATCTGCGCGAACAGCCCCTTGCGCGCGGCCTGCAGCATGGTCCAACGGCTCCGCAGTTTCAGCGACTTGGGCCGCCCGAACTCGATGCCGATCATCAGACCCCGGCCGCGTACGTCGCTCAGCAGCTCGTACGTGTCCACGAGCGCCGCGAGCCGGGACTTCAGCCGCTCGCCCATGGCCC
Organism: Streptomyces sp. NPDC048275; assembly: GCF_040652275.1. Taxonomy (NCBI): domain Bacteria; kingdom Bacillati; phylum Actinomycetota; class Actinomycetes; order Kitasatosporales; family Streptomycetaceae; genus Streptomyces; species Streptomyces sp. NPDC048275. The sequence goes on along the minus strand of NZ_JBEZLR010000002.1, from coordinate 170,224 downwards.
GGGCATGGGCCACGGTCTGTTCGTTCTCCATCACGGAGAGCACGGCCAGTCCCGCCGCCATGGCCTGTGCGTTCGATCCGAAGCTCGCCGAGTGGACGAGGACCCGGTCGATCGACGAGTAGACCTTCTTGAAGATCCAGTCCTTGCCGAGTGTCGCTCCGACCGGCACATAGCCGCCGGAGAGCGCCTTGGCCACGCACACCAGGTCCGGCTCGACGCCCTCCTCGTGCTGGTAGGCGTAGAAGTCCCCGGTCCGCCCGAGCCCGGTCTGCACCTCGTCCGCGATGAGCAGCGCCTTGTGCTTGTGCAGCAGTTCCTGGGCGGCGCGCAGATAGCCGGGCGGGCCCTCGTGCACACCCTTGCCCTGGATGGGCTCGACGATGAGCGCGGCGACGTCGCCCTTCTTCAGCTCCCGTGCCAGGGCGTCGAGATCGCCGAGCGGGACGGCCGTGTCGGGGAGCAGCGGGGCGAAGCCGTCGCGGAACCCGTCCTCACCGTTGACGGAGAGCGAGCCGGTGGTCAGGCCGTGGAAGGCGTGCGAGCAGTAGAGGATCCGAGGCTTGCCGGTGGCGTACCGGGCGAACTTCAGCGCGGTCTCCACGGCCTCCGTACCGCTGTTGCCGAAGAACACCCGGTCCAGGTGCGGGCTGTGGGTGAGCAGCTTCTCGGCGAGCAGCCCGGGCAGGGGCTGGCAGTCGAAGCGGGTCAGGTCGGCGAGCGAGGCGTCCAGGACGTCGTGCAGCGCCTGGCGGACGACGGGGTGATGGCGGCCGAGGCCCATCACCCCGAACCCGGCGAGCATGTCCAGGTAGTCGTTGCCGTCCGCGTCCCAGAAGTGCGCGCCCTCGGCCCGCTCGTACACCTTGTCGAAGCCGATGGTGTGCAGCATGCGCGGGAGCTGGTGGTTCAGGTACTTGGTGTGCAGCTCGTAGCGCTCGGCTCCGCGCTCGGCCAGCAGCGCGCCGAGGTCGAACTCCCGCTTCTGAGCAGGATCGGTCATTCCTGTTTCTCCTTGGACAACTCATCCATGGGCAGCTCGTCCCTGAACAGGTCACGCCCGGGCCGCCGATCCTTCGACGGCTGATCCTTCGACGGCTCGTCCTTCGACAGCTCGTCCTTGACAGCCAGGCAGGCACCAATCCGTCCGGCGATCTCGACGGGCGTGAGACCGATGTCCGCCAGCACCTCCGCTCGCTTGGCGTGCGCGAGGAACTGCTCCGGGATGCCGAACCTTCGTACGGGCACGTCGACTTCGGCGTCCCCGAGCGCCAACGCGACCGCCGCGCCGACCCCGGCCGCCCGGCTGTTGTCCTCGACGACCGCGACGAGCCGGTGCTCGGCGGCCAGGCCGGGCAGTGCCGGGTCGACGGGTTTGACCCAGCGCGGGTCGACGACGGTGCAGCCGATGCCGCGGGCTTCGAGCAGCTCGGCGGCCTGGAGGCAGACGGGCGCCATGACGCCGACAGCGACGAGCAGCACCTCCGGCCGGTCCGCACGGCGCAGCACGTCCAGCCCGCCGACATGGCCGACCGCCGGAATCTCCGGCCCCACCGACTCCTTCGGGAAGCGGACCAGCGTCGGCGCGTCGTCGACGGCGACCGCCTCTCGCAGCTGGGCCCGCAGCTGGTCGGCGTCGCGCGGCGCGGCGATCCTCAGGCCGGGCACGACCTGGAGGATCGACATGTCCCACATGCCGTTGTGCGAGGCCCCGTCGACGCCGGTGACCCCGGCCCGGTCGAGCACGAAGGTCACGCCACAGCGGTGCAGCGCGACGTCCATCAGCAGCTGGTCGAAGGCCCGGTTGAGGAAGGTGGCGTAGACGGCGACGACGGGATGGAGGCCGCCCGTCGCGAGCCCGGCCGCGGACACCGCGGCGTGCTGCTCGGCGATCCCGACGTCCCACACCCGGTCGGGGAACCTCTCGGCGAACTTCCCGAGTCCCACCGGATGCAGCATGGCCGCCGTGATCGCCACGACGTCCTCGCGTTCCTCCCCGATCCTGACGATCTCGTCGCCGAACACCGAGGTCCAGGAAGGCCCGTTGGAGGGTGCGAGGGGCTCGCAGGTGAGCGGGTCCATCACGCCGACCGTATGGAAGTGGTCCTCCTCGTGCGCGAGCGCGGGCTCGTAACCGCGCCCCTTCTCCGTCAGACAGTGGATGACCACCGGCCCGTGGAAGCGTTTCGCGCGTCGCAGCGCGGACTCCACGGCGCCCACGTCGTGCCCGTCGATCGGCCCGACGTATTTGAGCCCGAGGTCCTCGAACATGCCCTGCGGCGCGAAGGCGTCCTTGAAGCCCTTCTTCGCGCCGTGCAGCGACTCGTAGATCGTGTGTCCCACGACGGGTGTGCGCAGCAGTACGTCCTTGCCCCAGGCGAGGACCTTCTCGTAACTGTCCGTCGTACGCAGGGCGGCGAGGTGGTTGGCGAGGCCGCCGATGGTCGGCGCGTACGAGCGTTCGTTGTCGTTGACGACGATGATCAGCGGGCGGTCCTTGGCCGCGGCGATGTTGTTCAGCGCCTCCCAGGCCATGCCGCCGGTCAGCGCGCCGTCGCCGATGACCGCGACGACATGGCCCTTCTCGCCCTGCACCTGACGGGCCTTGGCGAGCCCGTCCGCCCAGCCGAGCGCCGTGGAGGCGTGGCTGTTCTCGATGACGTCGTGCTCGGACTCCTCGCGCGACGGGTAGCCGGACAGGCCGCCCTTGCCACGCAGCTTGGAAAAATCCTGACGTGCCGTCAACAGCTTGTGTACGTAGCTCTGGTGGCCGGTGTCCCACAGGATGCGGTCGGCGGGCGATTCCAAGGCCCGGTGGAGTGCGATGGAGAGTTCCACCACCCCCAGATTGGGCCCCAGGTGGCCACCGGTCCTGGCGACCGCATGCACCAGGAATTCCCTTATCTCGTCAGCAAGTTCACCGACCTCCGCCTCGGACAGCGCCTTCAGGTCGCGTGGTCCCCGGATGCTCTCCAGAATCGTCACGCTCGAGCCCCCTCTCGGTCCGTGCTGATCAGCTCACGGTGACGGCCGGTTCTCCGGACCCGACGCCGTCGTTCTCCATCTGCTCGGCGATCTTCATCGCCTCCTCGATGAGGGTCTCCACGATCTTCGACTCGGGTACGGTCTTGATGACCTCGCCCTTGACGAAGATCTGCCCCTTGCCGTTGCCGGAGGCGACCCCCAGGTCCGCCTCCCGCGCTTCGCCGGGGCCGTTGACGACGCAGCCCATGACCGCGACACGCAACGGGACCTCCATCCCCTCCAGACCGGCCGTGACCTCGTCGGCCAACTTGTAGACATCGACCTGGGCCCGCCCGCAGGACGGGCACGAGACGATCTCCAGGCGCCGTTCCCGCAGCCCGAGGGACTCCAGGATCTGCATGCCGACCTTGCACTCCTCGGCGGGCGGCGCGCTCAGGGAGACCCTGATGGTGTCCCCGATGCCCTCGCTGAGCAGCGCGCCGAAGGCGACAGCCGACTTGATGGTCCCCTGGAAGGCCGGACCGGCCTCCGTCACACCGAGGTGCAGGGGATAGTCGCAGGCAGCCGCCAGCTGTCGGTACGCGTTGACCATCACCACGGGATCGTTGTGCTTCACCGAGATCTTGATGTCCCGGAACCCGTGCTCCTCGAAGAGCGACGCCTCCCACAGCGCCGACTCCACGAGCGCCTCCGGCGTCGCCTTCCCGTACTTCTTCAGCAGCCGCCGGTCGAGCGACCCGGCGTTGACACCGATCCGAATCGGTGTGCCGGCGTCCGAGGCGGCCCGCGCGATCTCACGCACCTTGTCGTCGAACTGCTTGATGTTGCCCGGGTTCACCCGCACCGCCGCACAGCCCGCGTCGATGGCGGCGAACACGTACTTCGGCTGGAAGTGGATGTCCGCGATCACCGGGATCTGTGATTTCTCGGCGATGGTGGCGAGGGCGTCCGCGTCGTCCTGCGTGGGGCAGGCGACGCGGACGATCTGGCAGCCGGACGCGGTGAGTTCCGCGATCTGCTGCAAGGTGGCGCCGATGTCCGACGTACGCGTCGTCGTCATCGACTGCACCGACACGGGTGCCCCGCCCCCGACCGCCACCGGCCCGACCTGGATCTGCCGCGACAGGCGGCGCTCCGCGATCGGTCGGACCGGCACCTCGGGGAGGCCCAAGGAAACGGCGGTCATGCCATCACACCCGGCTTTCCGTGAAGGTCTCGCGGGCGGCGCGCAGCGACTCCTTGAGGGAGCCCAGGGTGGCGAGGACGGCGGTCGGCTCGTAGCCGCAGTGCGCCATGCAGTTCGCGCACCTCTCGTCCTTGCCGCGGCCGTAGGAGTCCCAGTCGGTCTCCTCCAGGAGCTGCCTGTACGTCTGCACGTACCCGTCGCTCATCAGGTAGCAGGGTTTCTGCCAGCCGAAGAGCGAGTAGCTCGGGATCGCCCACGCCGTGCACGGGAAGTCGACCTTGCCTTCCAGGAAGTCCAGGAAGAGCGGGCTCTGGTTGAGCCGCCACCGGCGCCGGTTGTCGCCGGCGAAGGCCTTCTTGAACAGCTCCCGGGTCTGCTGGACGCCGAGGAAGTGCTCCTGGTCGGGCGCCTTCTCGTAGGCGTAGGCGGGCGAGAGCATCATCTCGTCCACCTTCAGGTCGTCATTGAGGAAGTTGAGCACCTCGATGACCGTCTGCGGGGTGTCGGTGTTGAAGAAGGTCGAGTTGGTGGTGACGCGGAAGCCGCGTCGCTTGGCCTCCTTGATGGCCTCGACCGCCTCGTCGAAGGTGCCTTCCTTGGCCACGGACTCGTCGTGCCGCTCACGCAGCCCGTCGATGTGCACGGCCCACGCGAAGTACGGCGAGGGCTTGAACTTGTCCATCTTCTTGCGCATCAGCAGCGCGTTGGTGCACAGGAAGACGAACTTCTTCTTTGCCACCAACTGCCGCACGATCTCATCGATCTGAGGGTGCATCAGCGGTTCACCGCCGGCGATGGAGACCATCGGGGCACCGGACTCCAGGACCGCGCCCACGGCCTGCGCCACCGGCATTCGCTGCTTGAGCACCCCCGCCGGGTGCTGGATCTTGCCGCAGCCCTCGCACTTGAGGTTGCACGCGAAGAGCGGTTCCAACTCGACCAGCAGCGCGAACTTGTCCCGCTTCCTGAGCTTCTGTTCAAACAGGTATGCAGCGACCTTCATGGTCTGCCGAAGGGGCATGGCCATCTGGCTCACCTCCGAGGGAGCAGCAAAGAACGGTGCCATTCAAAGAAAGCGGGAAGGACGGCACGAAGTACACGGAAGGCAGATATTCCACCGCGCAACGTGCCGATACGGACGAGTTCATGTTCGGGAGCATCCACGACCACCCGTACGGCCGCAACCGGGCGCTCGCCCGTGCGCACGGCGCTGTGGAGCGTGGCCGCCGACTCCATATCGACCGCGATTGCGCCGGTCGCGAGCAGATCCGACCGCTCGTGACCGCGGACGACATGGTCGGAGCCGGTGAGCGGTCCCGTGTGGACGGTGCGCCCAGGCACGGCACGCACCAGTTCCTTGACGAGCAGGTCGGTGCCCACGCACGGGGTGGTGCCGCGCGGGTCCCGGGCCTCCTCGGCGACGACGAGGTCGCCGGGGTGCATGCCCGGGGCGAGCCCGGCGCAGAAGCCCGTGGCCAGGACGGCGGCCCCGCGCAGTGCCGGGTCGGCGAGTACGCGGGTGAGCGAGCGGTCGGCGGCCTTGGGCCCCATGCCGGTGCGCAGCACGGTGACGGGCCCGCCGGCCCCGGTCCGCTCGCCGCTGCGCAGGGCAAGGCGCTCGATGCCGAGCGCACAGGCGATGAGGAGCGGAACCGGCGCGGGCTTGGTGCTCATCAACCCCCCTTGGCCTCGGCGAACGGCTCGCCGTGGACATACCGGCCGAGCGCGGTGAGCGGGAAGACCTGCCGGTAGAGGTGGTAGTTGATCGAGAAGTCCCACGGAAACCCGGTGCCGGTGAAGTACGGCTCGTCCCAGGAGCCGTCGGGCAGCTGGGTTCCCGCGAGCCATTCGACCCCGCGCTCGACGGCCTTCGAGTCACGCTCCCCGGCGGCGAGCAGGGCGAGCAGGGCCCACCCGGTCTGCGAGGCCGTCGACGCACCGCGGCCGCTCCAATCGGCGACCTCGTGGTAGGAGCGCAGGTCCTCGCCCCAGCCGCCGTCGTCGTTCTGGACGGTCTCCAGCCAGCCGACGGCCCGGCGGATCGCGGGATGCGCGGCGGGCAGTCCGGCGGCGACGAGCGCGGGCACCACCGACCCGGTTCCGTAGACGTAGTTGACGCCCCAGCGGCCGAACCAGGAGCCGTTCGGCTCCTGATGGGCGAGCAGCCACTCGATGCCCCGGCGGGTGCGCGGATCGTGCGAGAGCCCCTCGACGGCGAGCATCTCGACCACATGCGCGGTGACATCCGCGGACGGCGGGTCGATGACCTCACCGAAGTCGCAGAACGGCAGCCGGTTGGGAAAGGCGCTGGTGTTGTCGACGTCGAAGGCGCCCCAGCCACCGTCCTTGGACTGCATCCCGAGGTTCCAGCGCACCCCGCGTCCGATGGCGTTCTCGACGCGCTCCGGGTCGTGGTGCTGAACGCGGCGCAGCGCGAGGGCGACCTCGGCGGTGTCGTCGACGTCGGGGTAGTTGTCGTTGTGGAACTCGAACGCCCAGCCACCCGGGGGAAGTTGGGGACGTTTCACGGCCCAGTCACCGGGCCGCACGATCTCCTCGCCGAGCATCCAGTCCGCGGCCTTCACCAGCTGCGGGTGGTCTGAGGGAAGACCCGCGTCGGCGAGCGCGATGGTCGCCAGACAGGTGTCCCAGACGGGTGACTGGCAGGCCTCGATCATCCGGGCCCCGTCCTCGCGCCACACGGTGAAGCGGTCCAGGGACTCCAACCCCGCCCGCATCACCGGGTGTTCGAGGTCGTAGCCGAGCAGGTGCAGCGCGATGACCGAGTACACCGCGGGCGGCTGAATGCCGCCCCAGCAGCCGTCGTTCTCCTGCCGTTCGATGATCCAGCGCGCCGCCGCGTTCATCGCGGCCCTGCGCAGTCGGCGCGGGGCGACCTTCCGGTACTGGTGCAACGCCTTGTCGAGCCGCTGGAAGGCCCCGTCCCAACTGGCCGCGGGTGCCAGCGGCTTGACCGGGTTGGGGTGGCGGGCATCGGTGTGCAGCTCGTCGAGCGGGAAGGGCGCGGGCCGCACCGGACGCTTCGCCGACACGATGGTCAGCGGCACGATCGTCTGCCGCGCCCAGCACCCGAAGTCGTAGATGTTCAGCGGCATCCACTTCGGGAAGTAGATGAGCTCCGGCGGGAGTTCGGGCAGGTCGTCCCACTTCCACCAGCCGAACAGGGCGAGCCAGATCCTGGTGAAGACACGGGCCGAGGCGATACCGCCCCGCTCGCGGATCCACGCGGACGCCTTCGCCATGTGCGGCTCGTCCGGAGTGTCCCCGGCCAGCCGCAGGGCGACGTACGCTTCGATGGTGGTGGAGAGTTCGCCGGGGCCGCCGTAGAACGTGGCCCAGGTGCCGTCCTCGCGCTGCTCGCCGCGGATGAACAGGCCGGCGGCGCGGGTGGTCATCTCGTCGCGGATTCCCAGGAACTGACGGAGGAGCAGGTCCTCGGCGTCCATCGTGACGTTCGTCGCGAGGTCGCCCTTCCACCAGCCCTGGGCGTCCTGCCGTGACAGCAGGAAATCGGTGGCGCGCTGTATGGCGTGCGTGGCGACGTCTCGGGTCTCGACTGTCCCGGTCGCCACGGGAGTCGTCAGTGTCTGTGTTTCGCTGGCCGAGGCAGCGCGGGGCGGCAGGGCCCCGGTGCTTCCGTCGGTCGTCGCTGTCATGGCTTCCCCTTCGTGCAGTGAAACGTCTGCTGTGGGTCCGCCGTCGGCCGGTGCTTCGCTCTCCCGCGGCACCGGCCGGCGACTACGCGAGGTTTATTCGACCGATAGTGATCATCTCTTTCGTACGACGACGAAGTCGGCGAGCGCCACGAGCTGGGCCCGCACCTGCGCGGGCATCTCCACGGCGTCCAGGGCTTCGATGGCGATGGTGTGCTGGCGGCGTGCCTCCTGGGCGGTCCATTCACGGCCGCCCGCCTCCTCGATGAGCGCGGCGCGCGCGGCGAACTCCTCCTCGGAGAAGTTCTCGAAGTCACTGGCCTTGGCGTCCTCGGCGAGCAGCTCGCCGAGCCGCTCGGAGGCGGGGCCGCTCGCGGCGAGCGCCGCCACGACCGGCAGGGACTTCTTGCGCTGGCGCAGATCGCTCCAGGTCTGCTTGCCGGTGGCCTCCGGGTCGCCCCAGATGCCTAGGAGGTCATCGACGGCCTGGAAGGCGAGGCCGAGGTGGTAGCCGTACTTCTCCAGCGTGTCGGCGGTGTGGTCGTCGGCGCCACCGAGGACCGCGCCGATGGAACAGGCACAGGCGAGCAGGGCTCCGGTCTTGTTGCCCTCCATCTCCAGGCACTCCTCGACGCTGACGCGGTCGCGGTGCTCGTAGGAGATGTCCTGCGCCTGGCCGTCGATGAGCGCGCGGGTCGCGCTGGTCAGGCGCCGGGTGGCGCGGCCTGCCTCGACGGTGCCGAGTTCGAGGAGGATCTCGTTGGCCAGCGCGAACAGGGCGTCACCGACGAGGATCGCCTGGGCGGGGCCGTGCACCTTCCAGACGGTGTCGCGGTGGCGGCGCTGTTCGTCGCCGTCCATCAGGTCGTCGTGCAGCAGTGAGAAGTTGTGCACCAGTTCAACGGCGACCGCACCCGGCACGCCCACCTCGGGGGCGGCGCCGGCGGCCTGCGCGGACAGGACGGCGAGCGCGGGGCGTACGGCCTTTCCGCCGTCGCCGTCCGCGGGGTTGCCCTTGGCGTCGATCCAGCCGAAGTGGTAGGCGGCGACGGTGTCCATGGGCGATGCCAGGCGGTCGACGGCCGCCCGCAGCACCGGTGTGGCCAGGGTCCGGCCGCGCTCCAGGAGCGCGGACACGTCCACCGCGTCGGCAGCCGTTTCGGCCGGGGGCACAGTGGGCACAGTCTCTCCTCTTGTTGCGGTACCGGGGGTGCGGGGGTCCGCCGCGCGCTGATCGAGCATCAGGCCGCCTCTTCCACTTCGAAGAGGTGATCGCGGGGCCGGCCCAGGGCACTGAGCGCGGCTCCCGCCGCGCTCACACCACTGCGGACCGCACTCTCCATGGTCGCGGGCCACCCTGTGGCGGTCCACGCTCCGGCCAGATACAGGCCGGGAGCCTTGGTGCGGGCGCCGGGCCGCAGCCGCCCGACACCTGGGGTGGGAGCGAACGTCGCCGTACGCTCCCGGGTCACGAAGAAGTCCTTCACTTCCGCACCGCGCGCGGCGGGCAGCAGCCGCTCCAGTTCCGGCAGATAGCGCTCGCGCAAGCCGGACACGGGCTCGTCGATCTCGTCCTGTGCGGCCGACTGCGAGAGGGCCAGATACTGCCCCTCCCGCAGCCCGGACGCCTCGGTGCGGTCGAAGACCCACTGCACCGGGGAGCCGAGGGTCGCGAAGAACGGGCGCGCGAGCACCTTGCGGTCGTAGACGACATGGATGTTGAGGATCGGCGCGGTGCCGATCTCCAGGAGCCGCTCGGGGGCCTCGAGCGCCCCCTCGGGCAGCAGATCGTGGGTCTCGCGCTGGGGTACGGCGAGCACCACCGTGTCCGCGTCGAGCGTTTCGCCGGGAACCTGAACGCTCCAACGCCCGTTCTTGTTGGGGGAGATGGAGGTGACGCGTGTACGGACTTCGGTACGGACGCCCGCGGAGTCGAGCGCCTTGCGGGCCAGGGTGTCGTGCAGTTCGCCCAGCGGGACGCGTGCCCAGCCGATGTCGGCCGCGCCCGGGTCGGACAGCAGACCGGTCTTGAACACCATCGCGGCGAGCGCCAGCGACGAGGCGCCGGCCACCGCGTTGAGGGTGGCGACCCCCACCAGGTCCCACAGTGCCTCGACGGCACGCTTCGACTGACCGTGCTCGGCGAGCCAATCGCCGAAGTTCTGTGCGTCGAGCGCCGGATCGGCGAGGTCCAGGCCTTTGAGCGCCAATGCGGCACGCCCGACTTTGGCGCGCTCGGCCAGCGACAGATGCTGGTACGTCGCGAGGCTGCGCGCCAGATGCAGCGGTACCGGCAGCGCGCCACGACCGATTCTGCCGAGCCGTCGTCCCGGCTTGCCCTCGGCGTCGAGAACGGGCACGTCGAGACGATCCTGCAGGGGCGCGAGCGAGGCCGCGTCGATACGGTCGAGGAACCACCGGTAGGCGGTGCAGCAGCGCAGATACACATGCTGGCCGTTGTCCACGGTCAGTGCGCCGCGCTGGAAGGAGAAGGCGAGCCCGCCGAGCCGCGGCCTGCCTTCGAGCAGCGTCACGCGCACCCCGGCATCGGCCAGCGCGAGCGCGGCGGTGATCCCGGCGAGCCCGCCGCCGATCACCACCGCAGCCGCCCCACCGGGGCGGCCGGCAGTGTGCATGGACCGCATGGCGTCGCTCATCGTGCACCCTCCCCCGAGGCCCTGCCGCAGTGATCGAACGGCGCACTGCACGCCATCGCAGTCAGGGACGCCACCGGGCTCCGGAAGGTTGCCTGCCGTTTTTCGCCGATGGAATCACTTTGGCCCATATTGTCCATCAGGTGCGCCTCCTGACAGTACGGCGGGACACATGCCGGGCGTCCAGGCCGGACAGCCCGCGCACGGCGACGTACGCCTTCTCGCGGCCCGGCAGCGAGACACGACCGCGCAGCACGGCTTCCGGCTCGCGCTCGATGCGGTCGAGGAGCCGCCGATAGATGCCGGCCATGGCCGCGACACAGGCGCCACTGCGCCGGTCCAGCATGGGCAGCAGCCGGTAGCCCTCCGCGAAAAGAGTGCGGGCCCGTCGCACTTCGAAGTGCACGAGACCCGCGAAGTCGGAGCCCTCCGGTGGCTTCGGCCCGTTGAACCCGGCCGAGCAGCCGAATTTCGCAAGGTCGTCGGCGGGCAGATAGGTGCGCCCGCCCACGGCGTCCTCACGGACGTCCCGAAGAATGTTGGTGAGTTGCAGCGCGAGCCCGAGCGTGTCGGCATACTCCGGCGCGCGCTCGGCGCCGCGCGCCCCTGGCTCCGTGCCGAACACACCGAGCGAGAGCCGCCCGATCGCCCCGGCCACACACCGGCAGTAGACCTTCAGGTCGTCCCAGGTCTCGTACGTCTCACCGCGTACGTCCATCAGCACGCCGTCGATGAGTTCGTCGAGACCGCCCAGTGGCACCGGGAAGTACTCGGCGGTATGGCTGAGGGCGACCGCGACCGGGTCGGTGTCGTCCTCGTCGACGGCGCCCGCGCGCACCCGGGCGAGCAGCGCCCGGGTGTCCTCGAGACGGGCCGCCTTCACGTCCGGTGCCAGCGCGCCGTCGCCGATGTCGTCGACACGCCGCGAGAACGCGTAGAGCGCCGACATCGCGCGACGCTTGGGCGTCGGCAGAAGTCTGATGCCGTACGCGAAATTTCGGGCCTGCTGACCGGTCACTGCCTCGCAGTAGCTGTAAGCGGCGAGTACCGGTGCGGACACGTGTTGTTCCGACTCCACGGTCCGGATCACCCCTCTCCTCGCAGAGTCACTCCCACCTCGCGCAGCAACTGGAGCTTGCCGGGCTTGGGCGGGCCGGGAAGTACGTCATATTCGGCGGCGGCAATCGCACGGATTGCCGCCCTTCCCCCCGCAACGAACCCCGCGAGCAGCAGCTTCAGCCTGCCGTGGACGCTACCCACGAGGGGGGTGCCTTCATTCAGGAGGTGCAGAGCGCGTTCTGCTTCGTATGCAACCAGTGCGCGCACCGATGCGCCTGCCGTGGCCGTGGCGAGATCCGCCTCTTGGACATGAAAGCGCTTCATGTCCACGGCGGGCAGGTAGACGCGGTCGCGGCCGAGGTCCTCGGCGACGTCCTGGAGGTGCTCGACGATCTGCAGCGCGGTACACACCGCGTCGGAGCGGCGCACCCGCTCGGGCGTCGAGGTTCCGGTGACGGAGAGGACGAGGCGGCCGACGGGGTTGGCCGACAGCTCGCAGTACGCCAGGAGGCCGTCGTAGGTCTCGTACCGCTTCACGAGCTGGTCCTGGCGGTTGGCCGCGATCAGGCCCAGGAAGGGTTCGGGGGTGAGGTCCGCGCGGCGGACCGTGGGCTGCAGGCGGCGCAGCAGCGGGTGGTGCGGCGTCGAGTCGAACACGCGGTGCAGGTCGGCCTCGAAGGCGTCGAGGAGAACGAGACGATCCTCGGCCTCCTCGGGCGACACGCCGAGCAGGCGGGCATCCGCGCCACCCGGGGCGAGGTCCCCGTCACCGATGTCGTCGACGAGGCGGGCGAAGCCATACACGGCCATCAGGTCGTCGCGCCAAGCCTTGGGCACGAAAAACGGCGCCACGGGGAAGTTCTCGTCCGCAGCCTTGTCGAGGGTGTCGCGCTCAGGATCTCCGGTGCGCGCCGTCCCGGCATCGGTCACCGCTCGCCGCCCCGCGCGAGGACGGCACACGCATCGCGGAGCTGGAGAGATTCCGTAGCCATTGCCGTCACATCTCCCGTTCTACACTGCTGACCCAATACTGCCCATTTCGGACACGCCGCCCGGAGGTCCACGCAGCGCGCGGTGCCGGGTGTCGCGCATTATCGCCCTACTTGCCGCGAATCAGCACTCGTACAGCTTACGTTGTACAACCCGTCCCGCTCCGTCGGGGTATCCGGCAGATCACAACAACACACCGATTGGTGTCAAGATTCCTAAGGGCGGCCGGAGTTGACGTTTCCTTTGCAGACGCAGGGCCCCGCCGAACCGTTCCGGCGGGGCCCTGGGCAGTATGGGCTACTTGCCCGTGAACTTCTCGTACTCCTTGAGGACCTCTTCGGTCGGGCCGTCCATGCGCAGCTCACCGCGCTCCAGCCAGAGCACGCGGTCGCAGGTGTCGCGGATCGACTTGTTGTTGTGGCTGACCAGAAACACCGTGCCCGCGTGCTTGCGCAGCTCCCGGATGCGAGCCTCGGACCGCTTCTGGAAGGAGCGGTCGCCGGTCGCCAGGGCCTCGTCGATCATCAGGACGTCGTGGTCCTTGGCGGCCGCGATGGAGAAGCGGAGCCGGGCCGCCATGCCGGACGAGTAGGTGCGCATCGGGAGGGTGATGAAGTCGCCCTTCTCGTTGATGCCGGAGAAGTCGACGATCTCCTGGTAGCGCTCCTTGATCTGCTCGCGGGACATGCCCATCGCGAGCCCGCCCAATATGACGTTCCGCTCGCCCGTCAGGTCGTTCATCAGGGCCGCGTTCACGCCGAGGAGCGAGGGCTGGCCGTCGGTGTAGACCTTGCCCTTCTCCGCGGGCAGCAGTCCGGCGATGGCGCGCAGCAGGGTGGACTTGCCGGAGCCGTTCGAACCGATCAGCCCGACGGCCTCGCCGCGGTAGGCGACGAAGGAGACGCCCTTGACCGCGTGCACCTTACGGACGCCGCGCTCTGCCTCGCCGGAGCCCCGCTTGACGATGCGGCTGAGGGCGGCGGTGGCACTGCCCTTTCCGGTCTTGGCGCCGTTGACGCGGTAGACGATGTGCAGCTCGTCCGCGATGACGGTGGGGACGTGAGACGCCTGCTCAGCCACGGCCGTACCTCTCTTCAGCCTTCCAGAAGTACACGAAACCGCCGACGGCGACGGCCACGGCCCAGAAGAGGGCGATGGCCCACACGTGAGGCGGCAGGTTCGAGGAGTCGTAGCCGTCGATGAGGGCGAAGCGCATGAGGTCCATGTAGACCGCGGCCGGGTTCAGCTGCAGGACGGTGGCGATCCACTCCGGGCGGTCGGCGAGCATGGTCTTGATGGAGAACATGACGCCGGACGCGTACATCCAGGTGCGCAGGAGGAACGGCATCAGCTGGGCCAGGTCCGGCGTCTTGGCGCCCATCCGGGCCACGATCAGCGCGAGGCCCATGTTGAAGAGGAACTGCAGCGCGAGCGTCGGGAGGATCAGCAGCCAGGACAGGCCGGGGTAGCTGCCGAAGGCCATCACCACGGCGAACATCACGATCATCGAGAACAACAGCTGCTGGAGCTGCTGGAGCGCGAACGAGATGGGCAGCGAGGCTCGCGGGAAGTGCAGCGCGCGCACCAGCCCCAGGTTGCCGGAGATCGCGCGGACGCCGGCCATCATCGAGCTCTGCGTGAAGGTGAAGACGAAGACGCCGGTCACCAGGAAGGGAATGTAGACCTCCTGCGGCATGCCCCGACTGGCCTTGAGGATCAGACCGAAGATCAGGTAGTACACGGCCGCGTTCAGCAGCGGCGTCACCACCTGCCACAGCTGGCCCAGCTTGGCCTGGCTGTACTGGGCGGTGAGTCTCGCCTGCGAGAAGGCGAGGATGAAGTGCCGCCGCCCCCACAGCTGCCGAACGTACTCGCCGATTCCGGGCCGGGCACCGCTCACCGCGAGCCCGTACTTCGCGGCCAGCTCGCCCGCGGAGAGCCCTTCGTCGGACGACGGACGGTCGCTCACCGCGACTCGTCCGTCATGCGTTGTCTCACTCACAAATGGAAACTTTCGTCTTCGAAAAGCGCACGGCCTGGCCGGGCAGGGGCAGGAGACACGGACCGCGGGACGGCCCACGTGCTCACAGGAACGAGCTTGTCAGATGACGGGAGGTCGGCCCAGTCGGGTCAGCCGCCACACCGTACGCCACCTCATGGGGCGCCGGGGTCCGCACGAACTCGTCCAGCCCTCCTTGAAACCGCCGAACCAGGCTTTCAGGGCCGGCCGCGAGGGGCGGCGGAGCAGCGTCAGGAGCATCCAGACGCCAAGGTAGACCGGGACCAGGGGCGCGGGCAGGTTTCGGCGCGCGAGCCAGACACGGTTGCGGGCCACCATGCGGTGGTAGACCGCGTGCCGCGAGGGCGCGGTGGTGGGGTGGTACAGCACCATGTCGGACCGGTAGTCGATCATCCAGCCCGCGTCGAGGGCCCGCCACGCCAGGTCGGTCTCCTCGTGGGCGTAGAAGAATTCGTCCGGGAGACCGCCGACCTCGGCCAGGACCTTCGTACGCACCGCGTTGGCGCCGCCGAGGAAGGTGGTGACGCGTGAGGAGCGCATCGGGTCGGCGGCACGCAGCCGCGGTACGTGACGGCGCTGGGTCTCACCCGTCTCGGGGTCGGCTATGCGGAAGCTGATGATGCCGAGCTCGGGGGCGGCCTCGAAGGCCTTGCGGCACAGCTCGGCCGTGTCGAGAGTGGCCAGGAGGCCGTCGTCGTCCAGGAAGAGAAGGATGTCGACGTCGGTGCCGCCGGGGCCGAAGGCCTCGATGCCGACGTTGCGGCCGCCGGGTATGCCGAGGTTCTCGGGCAGCTCGACCGTGCGCACGCCCGCGGGGACGTCCGGAACGGGCGAGCCGTTGCCGACCACGACCACCTCGACCCGGTCGCCGTCCTGCTTGGCTATGGAGTCCAGCAGGGCCCGGAGTTCCGCGGGGCGGTTGCCCATCGTGATGATGACCGCGCCGACCTTCATCGGGGCGCTCACCGCAGCCTGCTCGAGGCGAGGATGGACACGAGGTGCAGCAGGGTCTGCAGGATGGCGATGCCGGCCAGGACCGCGATGCCGAGGCGGGTCCAGAAGAGGTCGCCGCCGATCATGTCGAGGATCGCCACGAAGAGGATGAAGAGGCTGGCCTCGACGCCGCCGACCAACCGGTGGAACTTCAGGGCCGCCGCGGCCTTGCGGGCCAGGGCGAGCCCGGAGGTGCGCGGCGTGGCCGCCTCGTCCTTGGCCGCGGGCAGGCCGCTGCGGGCCCGCGCCACGTCGACCAGGTCCGTCTCGGCCTTGATCAGGATCGCGCCGAGCGCGGCCAGGGTGCCGAGGAAGGCCCACAGCCACTCCGGGCTCTCGGAGCCGTCGAACAGGTCGGCGCCGCGCAGGCCGAAGCCCACGAGAAGGGCCGCCTCGGACAGGTAGTGGCCGATGCGGTCCAGATAGACGCCGGTGATCGAGGTCTGTCCCCGCCAGCGCGCGAGCTCGCCGTCGACGCAGTCGAGCAGCAGGTAGAGCTGGATGAGTACGGCGCCCAGGAGCGCCCCGGCGAGCCCGGGCACGAGGAGTGCCGCGCCCGCCAGGATGCCCGCGACGACCATCAGGTACGTGAGCTGGTTGGGCGTGATCCTGGTGTTCACCAGGTAGCGGTCGCAGCGCAGCGAGATCTCTCGCATGTACAGGCGTCCCGCCCAGTGCTCACCGCTGCGCCGGTCCTTCACCCCTGCAGGGTGAACGACGGGGCGGAGTTCAGCTACCGATGGCCTTGGCATAGTCGGAGTAGATGTCCTTGATCTGGTGGGTTTTCAGGTCGAGGTGTTCGAGGATCGTGTAGCGGCCGGGCCGGGTCTGTGGAGCGAACTCCACCACCTGGATGAACTCGTCCACCGTAAAGCCGATCTCCTCCGGCAGCACGGGCAGTCCGTGGCGGTGCAGTACCTCGGCCATGTACGCCGACTCCTCGTGCGCCCCCCGCAGATACATCGCGAAGGCCGCGCCCAGCCCGCACTGCTCACCGTGACTCGCCGCGCGCTTGGGGAACAGGAGGTCGAAGGCGTGGTTGATCTCGTGGCAGGCGCCCGACGAGGGCCGCGAGTCGCCCGACACCGACATGGCGATACCGCTGAGGACCAGTGCCTCGGCGAGCACCTGGAGGAAGTCGTTGTCCCCGATGCCGCCCGGGTGCCGCAGCACGGCCTCACCGGCCTGGCGTGCCATCGCGGCGGCGAGGCCGTCGATCTTCTCGCCGTTGACGCGGTTGGCCAGTTCCCAGTCCGCGATCGCGGAGACGTTCGACACGGCGTCACCGATACCGGCGCGCACGAACCGCGCCGGAGCCTCACGGATCACATCGAGGTCGATGACGACCGCGATGGGATTCGGCACACCGTACGAGCCGCGGCCCGCGTCGTTGTCCAGGGTCGCTACGGGCGAGCACAGGCCGTCGTGGGCGAGGTTCGTGGGCACAGCGACCAGCGGAAGGCCGACGCGCGCCGCGGCGAACTTCGCACAGTCGATGATCTTGCCACCGCCCAGACCCACGACCGCGTCGTAGTGCCCGGCCTTCATGGCACCGGCCAGCTCGATCGCGTCGTCGAGGGTGCCGCCGCCGACCTCGTACCAGGTGGCGCCGGGCAGGGCCGGGGCGATCCGCTCGCGCAGCCTGGCGCCGGAGCCGTTGCTCACCGCGACGGCCAGCTTCCCCGAGTGTGAGATCCGCTGGTCGGACAGCACACTCGCCAGATCGTCCAGAGCCCCCGGACGGATGTCGACGACGACCGGCGAGGGGATGAGCCTCGTCAGTACTGGCACGCGATCTCCCGTCCCTTGGCGAGATCGTCGTGGTTGTCGATCTCGACCCACTTGAGGTCGCCGATCGGTGCCACGTCGATCCGGAAGCCGCGATTGACGAGCTCCTGGTAGCCGTGCTCGTAGAACTGCTGCGGGTCGGTCTCCCACACCGTCTTCAGGGCGTCGGCCAGGTCGGCGGCGGCGTCGCCCTCGATGAGGGTGACGCCGATGTACTCACCGGTGGCCTCGGACGGCTCCATGAGCTTGGTGATCTTCCGGACGCCCTTGTCGGGGTCCACGACGACCTTCATCTCCTCGTCGGCGAGCTTCTTCACCGTGTCGAGGGCAAGGATGATCTTCTTGCCGTCACCGCGGGCGGCCAGCAGCGTCTTCTCGACGGAGACCGGGTGCACGGTGTCGCCGTTGGCGAGGATCACACCGTCCTTGAGGGCGTCACGTCCGCACCACAGGGAGTAGGCGTTGTTCCACTCCTCGGCCTTGTCGTTGTCGATGAGGGTGATCTTGAGGCCGTACTTCGCCTCGAGGGCCGCGCGGCGCTCGTAGACGGCTTCCTTGCGGTAGCCGACGATGATGCCGACCTCGCTCAGACCGATCTCGGCGAAGTTGCCGAGTGTCAGGTCGAGAACCGTGATGCTGTCCTCTATGCCCGCAGGGCCAACCGGCACAAGAGCCTTGGGGAGGCTGTCGGTGTAGGGACGCAGACGCCGTCCGGCGCCGGCCGCCAGCACAAGGCCGATCATGCGGGTTCTCCTTCATCGTGTACGGCGGGCGCCCCGGAGGACACCCAGAAGCGGATGCTCTCGACGAGCACCAGCAGCGCCACGGCCACGGCCAGCGCCGTGAGCCCGACCTTGAACTGTGCGCCGGTGAGCAGCGCGGCCAGGACGGTGACCAACAGCGTCCTGCCCTCGTGCCCGCCGATCGCTCGCACCAGCCAGTGCGGGGGCGCGCCGGCGTTGCCGCGGATGCGGTACACCGTGTCGTAGTGATGGTAGGCGACGGCGGCCACCAGGCCGAAAGCTGCGGGAAGCGCTCCGTTCACCTCCGCGTTGGCGGCCAGTACCAGAACGGTGAGGTATTCGGCCGCCCTGAAGAACGGCGGGACCAGCCAGTCGAGGGCTCCCTTGAGGGGCCGCGCGAGTGCCACGGGCGACAGGAGTACGTAGATCACGGCGCCCAGGACGGGCCACCAGCTGCCGTACGGGGCGAGCGCCGCGCCGAGCACCACGAGAGCTCCGGCCAGGAAGGCGACGTACGCCGGTCCGGGGCTCGCGACGCCGCGCATGAGGCGGGTCAACAGCTCGGCGAGCGGGCCGGAGTCGGTGAGGTCGGCCAGTGCCCGGGCGGCACGGTCGGTGCGCCGCGCCTTGCGCGTCAGCGAGCGCAGGACACGCCCCGCCGTGGTGTACGTCGCGGCGAACGCGCAGCCGATGAGCAGCGCGTAGAAGGTGATGCGGGGGGTGGTCAGCGCCGTGAGCACGGCGATCATCGCCCAGCGCTCGCCGATGGGCAGGACTATCATCCGGCGCACCCAGACCGTCCAGCCGACGCTGTCGAGCTTGTCCGAGAGGGCGGCGGTGGGGCTGGTGTTGGCGGAAGCGTCGTGGTTCGCCTCGTTGAAGGAGAAGTCGACGATGTGGCGGCAGGTCTGCAGGATCATCGCGCCGAGGGCGAGCGCCCAGACGTCGTCGCCGCCGCGGGCCGCCCCGAGGGCGAGGCCCGCGTAGTAGGCGTACTCCTTGGCCCGGTCGAAGGTCGCGTCGAGCCAGGCGCCGAGGGTGGAGTACTGCAGGGAGTAGCGGGCGAGCTGTCCGTCCGTGCAGTCCAGGACGAAGGAGAACAGGAGCAGCAGACCGGCCGCGACGAACCCGGCGCGGGTGCCGGTGGCGGCGCAGCCCGCGGCGATCAGCGCGACGAGGAGCGAGGCGGTGGTGACCTGGTTCGGGGTCAGGCCGCGACGGGCGCACCAGCGGGCGATGTAGCGCGAGTAGGGGCTGATGCAGTACGTGGTGAAGAAGCCGTCGCGGGCCTTCACGGCGCTGCGCAGTCGGACGGCCTCGTCGTCAACGGCCGCGACGGCCTGCCGGGCCTCGTTGCGCTCCTGCGGGTCGGTGGGGACGACGGCGACGAGCGTGCCGAGTTCGGGGCGGTGCACGGCGACGCCGTCCGCGTCGAGGTCCGCGGTGATGCGCTCGGCGAGGTTCTCGGTGGCGACGGCGAGGCCGCCGGAGGCGGAGCTCTGGCGGGCCACGGCGCGGGTCAGCGCCCGACGGGCCTCGGGCTGCACCGATACGGCGCCGGGCAGCGCGGAGGCCGGGAACCGGGGGTCCGTGAGGCCGAGGCGCAGGGCGTGCGGGTGGCCCACGAAGCGGGCGTCGACGACGGCGACGCGCCGGCCGGCCGGTACGGCGGCCAGGAGCGTCTCGACGTCACCGGCCTCGGCGGCGAGCCGCACGTCGAAGCCGAGCGACTGCAGATCGCTCTCGAGCGACGATCCGGGGACCGGCTGACCGGTGAGGATGGCGGTCGACAGCGAACTCACTCCCTGAGTGCCGGCGCGGCCTCGCGCCGGGCATGTGCGTGGTGGGATGGCCCTGCGCCGAGGGTGGCCGGGCAGCATGTCGGCAGAGGCTATCGGATGATGAGAATCCGGCGTTCACCGCCCGTTCACGGCCCGATCAGCCAGGTCTGCGTAGCCACCTCCGCCACGATCATCATCAGGGATCCGGGGCTCGTGCCACAAACCGCGCCCCCAGACCGGTTCATTCACGGCATCGCGGACGGAACCGCGCGCTCCGGTCTGCAGCGGGACAGGGCGGGCGCGGCGCAGAACCGACATAGGGTGGGCGTCCATGACTTGGTTGATCACCGGCGGAGCCGGATACATCGGGGCACACGTGGCGCGGGCGATGGACGAGGCCGGGGAGCGCGTCGTCGCCCTCGACAACCTGTCGGCCGGGGTGGCGAACCGGCTCCCGGAGACCATTCCACTGGTGCAGGGCTCGTCGCTGGACGGGGATCTGCTCAAGCGCGTACTCGCGGAGCACGCGGTGACGGGCGTGGTGCATCTCGCCGCACGCAAGCAGGTCGGTGAGTCCGTGGCCCAGCCGACGCGCTACTACCAGGAGAACGTGGGCGGTCTGGCGACGCTCCTGGAGGCGGCCGCCGGGGCGGGCGTCAAGCGGTTCCTGTTCTCCTCGTCCGCGGCCGTCTACGGCAATCCGGACGTCGACCTCATCACGGAGGACACCCCCTGCGCCCCGATGAGCCCGTACGGCGAGACGAAGCTCGCCGGGGAGTGGCTGGTGCGCGCCGCCGGCCGGGCGCACGGCATCGCGACGGTGTGTCTGCGCTACTTCAACGTGGCGGGCGCGGCCGCACCGGAGCTGGCCGACACCGGTGTGTTCAACGTCATCCCGATGGTTTTCGACCGCCTCACCCGCGGCGAGGCCCCGCGGATCTTCGGGGACGACTATCCGACGCCGGACGGCACCTGCGTCCGTGACTACATCCACGTCGCCGACCTCGCCGAGGCACACCTCGCGGCGGCCCGGCGGCTGGCCGGCGGCGCGACGGGCGACCTGACCGTGAACATCGGCCGCGGCGAGGGCGTCTCGGTACGGGAACTCCTCACGCTCATCGCGGAGGTCAGCGGCGACAGCCGCCGTCCGGTCGTCGAGCCGCGCCGCCCCGGTGACGCCCCGCGCGCGGTCGCCTCGGCCGCGCTGGCCTCCGAGGAGCTCGGTTGGAGTGCGCGGCGTGAGGTGCGCGAGATGGTCGAGTCGGCCTGGCAGGGGTGGCTGCTGCACCGGCCCCCGACTCATGATCAGTGATCGCGCCCTTGCTCAGACCTTCTGACCTGCGGATCATTTCCGCAGGTCAGAGCATATGACAACGGTGTTCAGTACCGCGTTGCCCGATACCCCCCACCCGTAGTTCACTGTGATCCCGGGCAGAGCACAGGAGGCGGCTTCCATGGGGGCTGGACACGATCACGGGCACGCGCACGGCGCGCCCACCACCGGCACGGCGACAGCCGCGTACCGCGGAAGACTGCGCGTCGCGCTGTCGATCACGCTCACCGTGATGGTGGTCGAGATCGTGGGCGGTGTCCTCGCCGATTCGCTCGCGCTCGTCGCGGACGCGGCGCACATGGCGACGGACGCGGTGGGCCTCGGCATGGCGCTGCTCGCGATCCACTTCGCGGGCCGCCCGCCCAGTGGAAGGCGCACGTTCGGCTATGCGCGGGCCGAGATCCTCGCCGCACTCGCGAACTGTCTGCTCCTGCTCGGTGTCGGCGGCTACGTCCTGTACGAGGCGATCAACCGTTTCGTGACGCCCGCCGACACCGAGGGCGGCCTGACCATCGTGTTCGGCATGATCGGCCTGGTCGCGAACACGATCTCGCTCACGCTGCTGATGCGCGGCCAGAAGGACAGCCTGAATGTGCGCGGCGCCTTCCTGGAGGTGGTGGCGGACGCGCTGGGCTCGGTGGCGGTCATCATCTCCGCGCTGGTGATCATGAGCACCGGCTGGCAGGCCGCCGACCCGATCGCCTCGATCCTCATCAGCCTCATGATCGTCCCGCGCACCTGGAAGCTGCTCCACGAGACGCTCGACGTGCTGCTGGAGGCGGCTCCCAAGAACGTCGACATGGCGGAGGTGCGCGCCCACATCGTGGCGCTGCCCGGCGTCGAGGACGTCCACGACCTGCACGCCTGGACCATCACCTCCGGCATGCCGGTCCTCTCCGCCCACGTGGTCGTCAGCTCCGACGTCCTGAACGCCATAGGTCACGAGAAAATGCTCCACGAGCTCCAGGGCTGTCTGGGTGACCACTTCGACGTGGAGCACTGCACCTTCCAGCTGGAGCCGAGCGGGCACGCGGAGCACGAGGCGAAGCTCTGCCATTGATGCCCAATAAATGGCAGAGCTTCGCCTTTCCATGCGAGTTTTAATGCGAGGCGGCGCCTTCACGTCCGGTGCTAGCGTGACCCCGGTCCGAGGAACGTGACCCCGGTCCGAGGAAGAGGTGGGTTGATGACTGTCCCGCAGGCCGCCGCCATGTGCGGCGACGACAGGTGCGTCCCCATCCTCCGGGTCCACGGCTGACCCACGCCGAGCAGTGTGTGCGGCGGCCCGGGCCCCCGCTTCCGAAGGTTTCTCACGTTGTCCGACCATGACGCCTCCCACGAGGCTTTCTTCGCCCTGCACCACGAACTGCCACGGCAGGGCCCCGGTTCCGACGCCACGACGCGTCATCTGCTGTCCCTCGCGGGCCCGCTGCCCGCGCGTCCTCGCGTGCTCGATCTGGGCTGCGGGCCCGGTCGGTCGGCGCTGCTGCTGGCCGCCGAGGCCGCGGCCGAGGTCACGGCCGTCGATCTGCACGAACCGTTCCTCGACGAACTGCGGACGGCCGCCGAGGAACGCGGCCTCACCGCGTCGATCCACACCGTCAACGGGGACATGGGCGAACTCCTCCACCCGGACGGTTCGTTCGACCTGATCTGGGCCGAGAGCTCGGCCTACCTGATCGGCTTCGACACCGCACTGCGCTCCTGGCGCCGCCTGCTCGCCCCCGGCGGCACGCTGGTGCTCACCGACTGCGTGTGGACCACCGACACGCCGTCCGCCCAGGCCATCGCCTTCTGGGAGGGGCTGCTGCGCACCACCGAGGAGAACACCCGGGCCGCACTCGACGCCGGGTACTCCGTACTCGGCGTGTATCCCCAGCCGGAGTCCGACTGGGACGAGTACTACGAGCCGCTCGCCGCCCACGCGGACGCGGCCGACGTCACGCGTCCCGGCATGGCCGAGGCCGTCGCGGGCGCCCGGGCGGAGATCGCGATGCGCCGCGAGCACGGGAGGGAGTACGGCTACGCGGGCTACGTCCTGCGTCCGGTCCGCGCCGACGGCTGAGGCGTCCCGGCCGAAGGCCACTCCCGGCGCCGTACGTCCACGGCACGGGAGTGGTCGTCGTACGCGCGGTGCCGAAGGCGGCATGCGCGCGGGCGGCGCGCCTGGTCCTCGTACTCGGACGCCCCGGCTCGTCCCCGTACTCGGACGCCCCGTACTACCCGAGGCTCGGTCTCCCGCCCGCTTCGGTGTACGGCATCCGGCCCGGATGCGGAGGGCCGGCCGAACACCTGACGCCCCCGTCCTGGACGGTTCCTCGTCCGTGGCACCGGGCACGATCAGGTATCCGGCCGCCGGCGGCAGCTGACGTACGTCGTCCGCGTGTTCCGCCCCGGGAGCCCGGGGCGGGACATGCGGGGAGCAGCGAAGTGCCGGGAGTGCCGGTTTCGTACGGCAGACTTGGGGCTCGAAGACCGATGCGAAGGATGGGTATGCCGATCACACCTGCCACCGCGACGCACAGTTCGTCGAACGGCACCGCTGAAGCGATCTTGCTCGAGCTGGTCGACGAGGACGGCAATACGATCGGCACGGCGGAGAAGCTCGCCGCCCATCAGGCGCCGGGGCAGCTGCACCGGGCGTTCTCCGTGTTCCTCTTCGACGAGCGCGGCCGGATGCTGCTCCAGCAGCGCGCCCTGGGCAAGTACCACTCCCCCGGGGTCTGGTCCAACACCTGCTGCGGTCACCCCTACCCCGGCGAGGCGCCGTTCGCGGCGGCCGCCCGGCGCACGCACGAGGAGCTCGGGGTCTCCCCGTCGCTGCTCGCCGAGGCGGGCACGGTCCGCTACAACCATCCGGACCCGGAGTCGGGCCTGGTGGAGCAGGAGTACAACCACCTCTTCGTCGGGATGGTGCAGGCACCGCTGCGCCCCGACCCGGCG
Organism: Streptomyces sp. NPDC048275; assembly: GCF_040652275.1. Lineage (NCBI taxonomy): Bacteria > Bacillati > Actinomycetota > Actinomycetes > Kitasatosporales > Streptomycetaceae > Streptomyces > Streptomyces sp. NPDC048275. The sequence goes on along the minus strand of NZ_JBEZLR010000002.1, from coordinate 146,078 downwards.
GAGGTCGGGGCGACAGCCTTCGCGACCGCCGCCGAGCTGGCGGAGCGGCACGCGAAGGACACCTTCTCGGCGTGGTTCATGACCGTCCTGGACGCGGCCCGTCCGGCGATCAGGGAGCTGACCGGGCCGTCCGCGGGCTGGTAGCCCGTCCCGCTACACGACACTCGGACTGAGCGGCAGGGCGGCCCAGATCACCTTGCCCCCGCTCGCCGTGTGCTCGACGTCGCACACCCCGCCCGACTCCCTGGTGACCTCCCGCACCAGGAGCAGACCGCGGCCGCCGGTCTGGCCGTGGTCGGCCTCCAGGGCCGTCGGACGGTAGGGGTGGTTGTCCTCCACCGAGATCCGCACCCACTCGGCGCCGACGGCGACCTCCACGGCGAGCATCGGCGACAGGAGTGCCGCGTGCCGGACGGCGTTCGTGACCAGTTCGGAAACGATCAGCAGCAGCCCTTGGACAAGGTCGTCCGAGACCGGCACACCCTGGCGCCACAGCAGGTCACGAACGGCGTGTCGCGCCTGCGGAACCGAGGCGTCGACAGCGGGGGCGGTGAACCGCCACACCCCCTCGTACGGCAGCGGACCCGGTGCTCTCCGGTCGGGAGGCCCGTCCCCGCCGCCTTCGGGACGGGAGTCGAACCCCCGCCCGTGGTTCTCCATCGTCCGGTCGCCACCCTTGCGCTCGATTGTCACCACACGTCGAGTGTTGGTAACGCGCTGGTTCGGACCTGATGCCTGAACAGAAGTAAGCGGGTATCGACGGATTCTGATCGTCTGCGCCTGGCAGGGTTGACTGTGCGACTGGTACCGCCGCTGTTGTGTCCGCTTCGCGAACTATTCGGGTTGTACGGGTTTGCCCACGGGCTCGCCTGATTCGTTCTCCGAGACCAGACTGACGATGCGCCGACCGCCGAAGCCCGCGGCGATCAGGCCCAGTCCGTCGAAGAGCAGGGCGAGTGAGAAGAAGCAGCCGATGACGTACTTGCTGCTGCTCGGCCAGGAAGCCAGCACCAGGATGCCGAGGAGCAGGCCGAACGCGCCCTGCAGGAGCGTCCAGCCGACTTGTGGGCCACGCACCACCAGGCTGCCGACCAGCCGGAACACCCCGCCGGTCAGGAACAGCAGGGCGGCGAACATCGTGAGCGCCTCGGCCGCGGCGTCCGGTTGCCGGATGACGACCACGCCCGCCGCGATGTTCAGGGCGGCTACCACCACGCCGAGCCAGAAGTAGTTGGTGCCGCGCGCCTGGATCGCGTGCAGCAGTCCGACCGCGCCACCGATCAGGAGCAGCCAGCCGAACAGGATCATCGAGGTCAGCGTGGCGACCCCGGTGTAGACGAGCCCGACAAGTCCCGCGATCACAAGGATCACGCCGAGCGCCGCGAGCCACCCAAAACTGCGGGTGAGCCGGGCGGTTTCGCCCTTCGGCCCGGCCACCTTGGACTTGGCCATCAGCGCCTCCTCGCGCCTGTTCCCTCCTTGATCGTACGTTCGACGGGTACGGATAGCATCCGGCATATGGAGCCGCAGCTGCTGCACAGTGTGGGCGACGGGGTCGCCACCGTCGTCATCCACCACCCGGCCAAACGCAACGCCATGACGGCCGACATGTGGCGGGCGCTGCCACCCCTGCTCGACGGGCTGGCCGCCGACCCCGCCGTGCGCGCGCTCGTGCTCACCGGCGAGGGCGGCACGTTCTGCGCGGGGGCCGACATCTCGACGCTGCGGGGCTCCCCGGAGGAGGCACAGAGTCTCGCCGTGCTCGCCGAGGAGGCGCTGGCCGCGTTCCCCAAGCCGACGCTGGCCGCGATCCGCGGGTACTGCGTGGGCGGCGGGTCCCAGCTCGCGGCGGCCTGTGATCTGCGGTTCGCGCAGGAGGAGTCGCTGTTCGGGGTGACTCCGGCGAAGCTGGGGATCGTCTATCCGGCGTCCTCCACCCGGCGGTTGGTCTCGCTGGTGGGTCCGGGTGCGGCCAAGTATCTGCTGTTCTCGGGCGAGTTGATCGACGCGGAGCGGGCGTTGCGCACGGGTCTGGTGGACGAGGTACTGCCCGAGGGGGAACTCGGCAAGCGGGTCGGGGACTTCACGCGCGTGCTGGCCGCGCGGTCGCTGCTGACGCAGGCGGCCGCCAAGGAGTTCACGAACGGGCGGACGGACCGGGACGTGTACTGGGCTCAGCAGGCGCTGGGCAGCGGCGACACCGCGGAGGGCGTCGCCGCGTTCCTGGAGCGCAGGCAGCCGCGTTTCACCTGGACCACGTGAGGGGGAAGCGACTGCTCACCCGGACCACCTGAGGCGGAAGCGGCTGCTCACTCGGACTACGTGAGGCTGAAGCGGCTGCTCACCCGGACTACGTGAGGCTGAAGCGGCTGCTCACCCGGACTACGTGAGGCTGAAGCGGCTGCTCGTGCGGAACTCCTCGACGAGGTGCGCGGGCGCCTTTGCGGGGGATCCGGCGTCGTAGGGCGGCTGCGGGTCGTACTCGGTCAGCAGCTGGACGGCCTGGGCGTGCTCGTCGCCGGCGATCCTGCCGAGGAGGGTGAGCCCCATGTCGATGCCGGAGGAGACGCCGGCCGCGGTGACGTACTTGCCGTCGAACACGACCCGCTCCGGCGTCGGCTCGGCGCCGAACTGCTTGAGGAGGTCAAGGGCAAGCCAGTGGGAGGTGGCCCGGCGGCCGTCGAGGAGCCCCGCGGCGGCGAGCAGCAGGGAGCCGGTGCACACCGAGGTCGTCCAGACGCTGGTGCTGTCGGTGCCGCGCAGCCAGTCCAGGAGGACCTCGTTGTCCATCTGCTGGAACTGGCCCGGGCCGCCCGGGACGACCACGATGTCCGGGTGCGCCACCTCGGCCAGGGTCTTGTCGGCGGTCAGCGCCAGATTGCCGGTGTCGGCGCGGACGGGGCCGGTGCGCTCGGCGACGAAGACGGTGTCCGCGTCGGGCAGGCGGCCGAGGACCTCGTACGGTCCCACGGCGTCCAGGGCGGTGAAGCGGTCGTAGAGGACGATGGCGATCTGCATCGGGGTCCTTTCAACGGGTGAGGACAGGTCAACGGGTGGGGGCGGGACGGAAGCGGCGCCGGTACTCCGCGGGCGCCGAGCCGAGCGCCTTCACAAAGGCGCGGCGCATCGCCTCGGGTGTGCCGTAGCCGCACGCGCGGGAGATCTCCTCGACACCGTCGGCGGTGTCCTCCAGCAGACGCCGGGCGTGTTCGAGGCGGACCCGGTCGACGTAGCGGCCCGGTGTCATGCCTGTCTCGTCCTGGAAGGCGCGGGCGAAGTGCCGGGGTGAGAGCCGGGCGCGGGCGGCGAGCGACTCGACGGACAGGTCGTCGCCGGGGTGTTCGGTGATCCACTGCTGGACGTGGCGGAGCGGTTCGCGCTGTGCCGTCTGCGCGGTCAGCTGGGCGCTGAACTGGGACTGGTTGCCCGGGCGCCGGAGGAAGACGACCAGGTGGCGGGCGACGGTGAGCGCGGCCTCGCGGCCCAGGTCCTCCTCGACGAGCGCGAGGGCGAGGTCGATCCCCGAGGTGACTCCGGCGGAGGTGGACACCTGGCCGTCGCGCACGTAGATGGGGTCGGGGTCGACCTCGACGGCCGGATGGTCGCGGGCGAGTTTGTCGCAGTAAGCCCAGTGGGTCGTCGCGCGGCGGCCGTCCAGGAGACCCGCTTCGGCGAGCAGGATGGCACCGGTGCAGACGGAGACCAGGCGCTCGGCGCGCGGGCCGTGCGCACGCAGCCAGTCGGTCAGACAGGGGTCGGGGTGCCGGGTGCCTCGGCCGCCCGGGACGAGCAGGGTGTGCGGGGTGGGCGCGTCGGCGAGGGCGAGGTCCGGGACGACGGTGAGACCGCTGGAGGCGCGCACCGGCGCGCCGTCCAGGGAGGCGGTGCGCACGCGGTACGAGCCGCCACGGTAGGTCTCGGCACCCACGAAGACCTCCACGGGGCCGGTGACGTCGAGGCTCTGCACGTCGTCGAAGAGAACGACGAGGACGGTTCGCATGTTCTCGATTCTTGGCCGTCGGCGCCACGGCCGCAATGACGAATACCCCTCTTTTCCTGCCATGACGCGCCCTGCCATTCCTCCCGTACCGACTAGTCGGTAACGTGCTGGGCATGACCACTCCTCTGCCGGAGCGCGCCGCGCGGCGCTGCCACAACGTCCTCAATCCGCTGCACTCGACGCACTACTTCTCGCCTGACCTGGGGCGGGAGCTGGCCGCGGTCGGGATCGAGGACGAGCGGGGCGCGTACTTCGCCGTGCGGGCGGCGGCCATGGGGCCGGTGGGTCCGGGCACGGTGACGGCGACGTTCTACAACTTCCGCCACGAGCTGGTGGCGAAGCACCTGCCCGACGTGTGGCGGGCGGCCTCGCCCCAGACCGTGCTCGCGGCACGCGCGCGTGCCGTCGACGCGACGCTGCGGCGGTTGCTCGGCGAGGATGTCGTCGCATCCAAGGAGGTGGCCGAGGCGGCGGAGCTCGCCCTGCGGGCCACCGAGGCCTGCGGCAGGACCGCGCGCCCGTTGTACGCCGCGCACGCGGACCTGCCCGTGCCCGACGCGCCGCATCTCGCGCTCTGGCACGCCGCCACGCTGCTGCGCGAGCACCGGGGCGACGGTCATCTCGCGGTGCTGCTCGATGCGGAACTCGACCCGGTCGAGGCACTGGTGAGCCACACCGCGACCGGCAAGGGCATGGCCCCGAAGTGGGCGGTGGGCACGCGCGGCTGGTCCCGCACGGACTGGGACGCGGCGATCGGGCGGCTGCGCGAGCGCGGACTGCTCGACGCTCAGGGCGAGTTGACGGAGGCGGGCGTGACCCTGCGCAGGGAGATCGAGGCGAGCACGGACCGGCTGGACCGCGCTCCGTACGAGCATCTGGGGGCCGCGGGCGTGGCACGCCTCACCGAGCTGGCGCTGGGTGTGCTGACGGCGGCACTCGCGGCCGGCGCATTCCCCGAGGGCATGATCGGCAAAGGCTGACAGCGCCGATCGGCGCCCTGATCCCCCATTGTCGGTGCCACCTGCCACAATTGCCGCGCAACCTCAGTGGAGAAGGCGGTACGGGATCGTGACGACACCCCTCGTAGGGTCCATCGAAGGCAGGATCGCCGAGGAGCTCGGCGTACGGGAGCGGCAGGTCAAGGCCGCCGTCGACTTGCTCGACGGCGGTTCGACGGTGCCCTTCATCGCCCGCTACCGCAAGGAAGCGACCGAGATGCTCGACGATGCGCAGCTGCGCACACTCGAGGAGCGGCTGCGCTATCTGCGGGAGCTGGAGGAGCGGCGCACGGCGATCCTCGAATCGGTGCGCGAGCAGGGCAAGCTCACCGAGGAGATCGAGGCGCAGATCCGGGGCGCCGAGACCAAGGCGCGCCTCGAGGACATCTATCTGCCGTTCAAACCGAAGCGGCGCACGAAGGCGCAGATCGCGCGGGAGGCAGGCCTGGAGCCGCTGGCAGACGGGCTGCTCGGCGACCCGTCGGTCGACCCGCTCGCCGCGGCGGCGGCCTTCGTGGACGCCGACAAGGGCGTCGCCGATCCGCAGGCCGCGCTCGACGGCGCCCGGTCCATCCTCACCGAGCGGTTCTCGGAGGACGCCGACCTGATCGGCGAGCTGCGTGAGCGCATGTGGGTGCGCGGCCGGCTGGCCGCCAAGGTGCGGGACGGCAAGGAGGAGGCGGGCGCCAAGTTCGCCGACTACTTCGACTTCGCCGAGCCCTTCAAGGAGCTGCCCTCGCACCGCACCCTCGCCCTGCTGCGCGGCGAGAAGGAGGAGATCCTCGACCTCGTTCTGGAGCCCGAGGAGCCTTCCGAGCAGCCCGGACCGTCCTCGTACGAGGGGATCGTCGCCCACCGCTTCCAGATCGCCGACCGCGGCCGCCCGGCCGACAAGTGGCTCACGGACACGGTTCGTTGGGCCTGGCGGACCCGCATCCTCGTGCACCTCGGCATCGACCTGCGGCTGCGGCTGCGGACGGCCGCCGAGGACGAGGCGGTCAACGTCTTCGCGGCGAACCTGCGGGACCTGCTGCTCGCCGCCCCGGCGGGCACACGCGCGACGCTGGGCCTGGACCCCGGTTTCCGTACGGGCGTGAAGGTCGCCGTCGTCGACGCGACCGGCAAGGTCGTCGCGACGGACGTCATCTACCCGCACGTCCCGGCCAACAAGTGGGACGAAGCCATCGCCAAGCTCGCCCGGCTCGCCAAGGAGCACGCGGTCGAGCTGATCGCGATCGGCAACGGCACGGCGTCCCGCGAGACGGACAAGCTCGCCGGTGAGCTCATCACCAAGCACCCGGAGCTGACGCTCACCAAGGTGATGGTCTCCGAGGCGGGGGCGTCGGTGTACTCGGCGTCGGCATTCGCCTCGCAGGAGCTGCCCGACATGGACGTGTCACTGCGCGGCGCCGTGTCCATCGCGCGCCGGCTCCAGGACCCCCTCGCCGAGCTGGTGAAGATCGACCCGAAGTCCATCGGTGTCGGTCAGTACCAGCACGACCTGTCCGAGGTGAAGCTCTCCCGGTCGCTGGACGCGGTGGTCGAGGACTGTGTGAACGGCGTGGGCGTGGACGTGAACACGGCCTCCGCGCCGCTGCTCTCCCGCGTCTCCGGGATCACCTCCGGCCTCGCCGAGAACATCGTGTCCCACCGCGACGCGAACGGCCCCTTCCGGTCCCGTAAGGCCCTCAAGGACGTGGCCCGGCTCGGCCCGAAGGCGTACGAGCAGTGCGCGGGCTTCCTGCGGATCCGGGACGGGCAGGACCCGCTGGACGCGTCCAGCGTGCACCCGGAGGCATATCCCGTGGTGCGGCGGATGGTGAAGACGGCGGGCAGCGAGGTCGCTTCCCTGATCGGCAACACCGGTGTGCTGCGCTCGCTCAGGCCGACCGACTTCGTGGACGAGACGTTCGGTCTGCCGACCGTCACGGACATCCTGAAGGAGCTGGAGAAGCCGGGTCGCGACCCGCGGCCCGCCTTCAAGACGGCCACCTTCAAGGAGGGCGTCGAGAAGATCTCCGACCTGGCCTCCGGGATGGTGCTCGAAGGGGTCGTCACGAATGTGGCCGCCTTCGGGGCCTTCGTGGACGTCGGCGTCCACCAGGACGGTCTGGTGCACGTCTCGGCGATGTCGAAGACGTTCGTGAAGGACCCGCGGGACGTGGTGAAGCCGGGCGACATCGTCAAGGTGAAGGTGCTCGACATCGACATTCCGCGCAAGCGGATCTCGCTGACGCTGCGGCTGGACGACGAGGCGGCGCCGGCGGATCAGCAGGGTGGGGGTGGGCGCCCGCAGCGTGGCGGCCGTCCGCCGCAGCAGCGGCAGCAGCAGCCGCGGCAGGCGCGTGGCGGTGCGGGGGCCTCCGGCGGCGGGGCTCGGCAGGCTGCGGCGCCGCCGCCCGCCAACAGTGCGATGGCTGACGCGTTGCGGCGTGCGGGGCTTGTCGACCCGAAGAAGGGCAGGCGTTAGGCAGTGGGGACGCGCGGGTAGTGCGTGGCTGGGCGCGCAGTTCCCCGCGCCCCTTACAGGGCGCTTCTAAAGTGGCCCCATGGTCACTTCGCGTGTCATCACCTGGGTAGTCACCGAGAGCAAGGGGTACGAGACCTCTTGGATCACGTCCGGCGCCGGCGCACTGTCGGCGCGCGGACGTGCGGTCGGGACCACTCCGGAGCCGTACTGGATCTCGTACGAACTCGACACCGCCGACGGCTTCGTGACCCGTCGGCTGCGTGTGACGGCCGAGACGGCCGCGGGCACGCGCGTCCTCGATCTGCGGCACGACGGGGAGGGCCACTGGACCGCCGACGGGGAATGGCTGCCCGACCTCGGCGGAGCCCTCGACTGCGACCTGGGCCTGTGCCCGCTCACGAACACCATGCCGGTGCTGCGCCATGGACTCCACCTCGGCCCGGGCGAGCGGGAGTTCCTGATGGCCTGGGTGTCGGTGCCGGAGCTGACGGTGCGGGCGTCCCAGCAGACGTACACGCATCTCGGGCGGCACGCCGACGGCGGGCGTGTCCGCTTCGCCTCCGGCGACTACCGCAGTGACCTGGAGCTCGACGCGGACGGGTACGTCGTCGACTACCCCACGATGGCGCGGCGGCTGGCCACCGCGTAGGTCAGCGTTCCGTGACCTTGCCCGCCGCCACCTCCAGGCGGCGGGTGGTGCGGACGGCGTCCAGCATGCGGCGGTCGTGGGTGACGAGCAGCAGCGTGCCCTCGTACGAGTCGAGCGCCGACTCCAGCTGTTCGATCGCCGGGAGGTCGAGGTGGTTGGTCGGCTCGTCGAGGACGAGGAGGTTGACGCCGCGGCCCTGGAGCAGTGCCAGCGCGGAGCGGGTGCGCTCCCCCGGTGAGAGCGTCGCCGCCGGGCGCAGGACGTGCTCCGACTTGAGGCCGAACTTGGCCAGCAGGGTGCGGACCTCGACCGGCTCGGTGTCGGGGACGGCCGCGCAGAACGCGTCGAGCAGGGCTTCGGAGCCGTGGAAGAGCTTGCGGGCCTGGTCGACCTCGCCGACGACCACGCCGGGGCCGAGGGCCGCGTGGCCGGCGTCCAGCGGGACGCGGCCGAGCAGGGCGCCCAGCAGGGTCGACTTACCGGCGCCGTTGGCGCCCGTGACGGCGACCCGGTCCGCCCAGTCGATCTGGAGCGTCGCGGGACCGAAGGTGAACTCGCCGCGCCGCACCTCGGCGTCCCGCAGGGTGGCGACGACCGCGCCGGAGCGCGGTGCCGCCGCGATCTCCATACGCAGCTCCCACTCCTTGCGCGGCTCGTCCACGACATCGAGCCGTTCGATCATGCGCTGGGTCTGCCGGGCCTTCGCGGCCTGCTTCTCGCTGGCCTCGCTGCGGAACTTGCGGCCGATCTTGTCGTTGTCGTTGCTCGCCTTGCGCCGGGCGTTCTTCACGCCCTTGTCCATCCAGGAGCGCTGCATCTGGGCGCGGCCTTCGAGCGCGGACCTCTTGTCGGCGTACTCCTCGAAGTCCTCGCGGGCGTGCCGGCGCGCGGTGTCGCGCTCCTCCAGGTACGCCTCGTATCCGCCGCCGTACAGCGTGATCTGCTGCTGTGCGAGGTCGAGTTCGAGCACCTTGGTGACCGTGCGGGTCAAAAACTCGCGGTCGTGGCTGACGACGACGGTGCCCGCGCGCAGGCCGGACACAAAGCGTTCGAGTCGCTCCAGGCCGTCCAGGTCGAGGTCGTTGGTGGGTTCGTCGAGCAGGAAGACGTCGTAGCGGGAAAGGAGGAGGGAGGCGAGGCCCGCGCGGGCCGCCTGGCCACCTGAGAGGGAGGTCATCGGCTGGTCGAGGTCGACACCGAGCCCGAGGGAGTCGGCAACCTCCTCGGCGCGCTCGTCGAGGTCCGCGCCGCCGAGGTCGAGCCAGCGCTCCAGGCTCGTCGAGTACGCGTCATCCGCGCCCGGCGCCCCGTCGACCAGCGCCTGCGTCGCCTCGTCCATCGCCCGCTGGGCCTCGGCCACACCCGTACGCCGCGCCAGGAACTCCCGTACGCTCTCGCCCTCCCGCCGCTCCGGCTCCTGCGGCAGATGCCCGACGGTCGCGGACGGCGGGGACAGGCGCAGCTCCCCCTGCTCCGGTGTGAGCAGCCCGGCGAGCAGCCGCAGCAGCGTGGATTTGCCGGCGCCGTTGGCACCGACGAGTCCGATCACGTCGCCGGGCGCGACCACGAGGTCGAGCCCGGCGAAGAGCGAGCGGTCGCCGTGTCCGGCGGCGAGATTCTTGGCGACGAGAGTGGCAGTCATCAGAAGGCCGATCCTAACGGCCCGGCCGCCCTCCTCGGATTCAGCAGGTCCTCCCTCGGGTTCAGTCGGCCATCCCTCGGATTTCAGTGGGCCATCGCCGCCACCAGCACGCTCCCCGACGTGCGCGCCACGAGGAAGGACTCCCCCTTCACGGCCTTGGCGTCAAGGGCGACCCGGTGCCGGCCCGCCTCCAGGATCCCGTCGAAGACCTCCTGTGTGTGGGTGCGGTACAGGCGGTCGAGGCGGTACGCGGTCAGCTGGACCCGGCAGGTGGAGGTGACCTCGATGCCGGCCTCGCCGTCCGCGGCGACGAGGCGGGTGAGACGGCGCAGCTCACTGGGGCTGCGATCGAGCGCGTGTTCTATCTGGGCGACAAGGAGCGGAACGATCGGGGCCAGGCCGTCGACGTACGCGACCTCGACTCCGGCCCGCTCGAAGGACTGCCGTACGGCGGCGCGCTCCGGCTCGCCGACGGCGCGCCCGAAGGCCACCGCGCCGTAGGTGCGCAGCTCGTCGGCCGGGACATTCGTGGCGTCGTGGGTGATGTCGGCACCGATTCCGATGGTGCGCAGGGCGGCGGCGAGCTTGGCGAGCACGGCGACGCGGGCACCGATGAGCAGGACCCGTCGCCGCGCCCCGGAGTCACCGCTGAGCAGGGAGTTCAGGGCGCTGCGGTACTCGGCACCGCGGAAGCGGAACGGCCCTATGCCGTGGTAGCCGTTGAGGTCCAGATCGACCCGCTCGTCGGTCTGCCAGGCGAAGTCGCGCCACACATAGTCGTCGTCGGTGTCGGTCTTTTCGATCACGGCGGTGACGGCACCGCACTCGATGCCCTCGCATTCGGGGCAGCCGTAGATGACGTACCGGCCGCCGTCGAGCGGAGCCTCGGCCTCCAGGAGGAGGCTGCGGACCTGGGCGGTGAAGATCGCGGGTGGTATGTCGGAGGCGAGCGGGGACACCGCGTCGAGGTCGGAGAGCTGGTACAGCAGCGGGCGCCCCTCGACAATGAAGTCGACGAAATCCCGGTGCACTTGGTAGTCACCGTTGGCGAGGACTCCACCGGCACGCATCGCCGGTGCCAGGCCGAAGGTCGCGTACTCGGCAGACATGCTGTGAGTATCCCCAGAGTGGGAGCGATGTGAGCACGGCATGACATATTTCCCGCGTGGGCTCTGCCCGCGCGCCCCTGGGAGTGCGCGGGAGGCGGCCGGGCTCGCGCCGTGCGAGGCCCGGCCGCCGTGGAGAGACCACTCCTGGCGCCTCAGCAGTCGGGGGCGGGCTCCCCTGCCGTGAGGTGGTACGGCGCGCGCTCGTCGAGGAGCAGCGGGACGAGGGCGCGCAGGGACTGGCGCAGCGGTACGAGTACGCCGTCGCCCTCAGGCCGTACGCGCACGCCGTGCAGGGCGAGTTCGTCGCCGAGGTCCGCGTACTGGTCGGCGGTGAGCCGGTAGCCGCAGGGCAGGTTCTGGATCACCTCGGAGGGTTCGGCCGGGTCGTTGTCCGCGCCGCCGACGTAGACCGGACCGGTGTCGCGGTAGCCCGCGAGCCGGGCCGCGTCCGTCGCCGCCGCGACTCTTCTGCCCCGCTCTCCCGCGAAGCCGAACAGTCCGCCGAGTGCCGCCAGTTGGGAGTCGACGCGGCGCCGGTTGTTGGTCGGCTCGTCGACATCGACCGGGGCGTCGACGCGGCTCTCGATCAGCAGGCCGACGGAGTGTTTGACGCCCGACATGTTCCGCAGGATGCGCTCCTGCCCGTCCCCCGCGGTCTGTTTGATCGGATCGCCGGTCACGGGGTCGGTCCAGATGCCGTACGTGCCCGTCGTGTACCCCGCTTGTTGGGCGGCGGGCCGCACGTACGCCTGCGACAGGGTCTGAGCCTCGTCGTGCACGACCGCGTCCGTGTTGAGGTTGCGCGGCCAGAGATCGAAGAGGTCCTTGTCGTAGTACTTGGGTGTGGCCCCGTACTCGTGCAGGTCGTAGACGACATCGGGCTCGCGGTCGCGCACGACCTTGGCCATCGCGCGCGCCTCGGCCGTCTGCAGCGCGAGGTGGTCGCGGTTGATGTCGACACCGTCGCTGTTGCCACGGGTGTCAGCGGCACGGCCGTCGGGGTTCGCGGTGGGCACGACGAGCAGGGTGGTGGTGGCGAGGAACTTCCGGGTCCGCTGGTCCTTCGCGTACGCCAGGTCGCGGATCGTGGTGAGGCAGGCCTCGCGCCCGGACGGTTCGTCGCCGTGCTGGCTGCACACCAGAAGCACGGTGGTCGCCGTGCGGTGCGTGCCGACGCGGACGAGTTGGAGCGGGCGGTCCTGCTTGGTCGTACCGATCCGGGTCACGGACACCCGGTCGCTCGCCTTGTCGACGGCCGCCAGGAAGTCCTGCTCCTCGGGCTGGCCGGTCCAGCGGGCGCCATCGGTCTGTTCGAATCCGGTGCGGGGCGGGGTCTTTGACGCGTACGCCGGTGTGGTCGTCAGCAGGGGGGCCGCCAGAGCCGTGGCGATGACCGCCACGGCAAGGGCGCGCGTTCGGGGTGTCATCAGTGTCTGTCTCCAGGGACGCGGAGGGCGGTGCGCGGATCGCGTACACCGTCGAGAACCGATGTGCTCTCGGCCGCGGTGGAGCCCGCGGTCGCCTTCGAGAAGGCCTCGGCGCCGCCGACCAGCGGCACGCGGGCCGACGTACGGGACAGATCGAGCGTCAGGGTCGGCGTGCTCGACGGGGGGTCGATGAGGTCCTTGTCGGTGCCCGCGACGATCAGCGCGAGCCGGTGGCCCGCGGGGACGACGTGGTCGGTCGCGGCCAGGTCGAGGGTGATCGTGTACGCCTTGCCCGGGGTGAGCGGGACGCCCTTCCCGGCGGTGGCGTAGGTGCCCAGGTCGGCCCAGCCACGGCTGAGGACCGTGTAGTCGACGGCGGTCGTCTTCGCCTGCGTGGCCTTGAAACAGGAGCTGTCGCCGGTCGTGCTCGGGCCCCAGCAGGTGCGGTCGGTGAGCGTGGTGATGCCCTCGCCGGCGGCGGCGTAGTCGCGGATGGTGTCCGGACCGAGGTCGACGAGAACCGCGGAGAGGTGGGCGGTCGAGGTGGTCGGGGTGGCGGTGACGGTCACCTTGGACGAGCCGGAAAGGCGCAGGTCCCGGGTCAACGGCTTGGTGACGAACCCGGCCTTCTCTGCGGTGGACCGGTCGATGTGCGCCGCCCAGTCGGTCTCGCTCAGCCGCGGGTCGTCGGTGAAGGTCTCGGTGCCCTCGCTCTTGCGGAGACCGAGGGTGCCGACGCCCGCCTGCGTGCCCTCGCCCGGACGCAGGGTCGTCGCCCGGGTGGAGCGGGGCGGCCAGACGGCGGAGGTGACCCACTGGTCGGGGTGGCGCTCGATGTCGGCCATGGGCTCGTCGTCGATGCCGTTGTCGTAGCCGAGGAGTTCGTGGTCGAACCAGCGGTGCAGGGTGTCGACCCAGTCGGCGCGGCGGAAGTCGAAGGGGTCGACGTGACCGGTCTGGGAGAGCCAGATCTTGCGCTCGACGCCGTTCTTGGCGAGGGCGTCCCACCACGGGCCGACGTGCTCCATACGGACGTTGAGGTCCTGCGAGCCGTGGATCAGGAAGACGCTCGCCTTGACCTTGCTCGCGTCCTTCACATAGTCGCGCTCGGTCCACAGCGAGGTCCAGTCGCCCGTGCGCGGCGCCTCGTCGACGAGCTTCTGCTGCACGGCGGCGCACTTGGTACGGGCGTCAGGGCTGTCGACGTAGTCGGAGAGCCAGTCCGGGCCCGAGTCGTAGAGCGGGGCGCCCTGGGAGAAGTAGTAGTCGTACCAGGAGGAGATGGCGCTGATCGGCACGATGGTCTTCAGACCCTCGACGCCGGTGGCGGCGACGCCGTTGGCGATGGTGCCGTCCCAGCTCTTGCCGATCATGCCGGTCCTGCCGTTGGTCCAGCCCGCCTTGGCCCGGTCGCTACCGGAGCGCGAGGTGTAGGCCTTGGCCCGGCCGTTGAGCCAGTCGACGACCGCCTTCGCGGACTGGATGTCGGAGCGTCCGCCGACATCCACACAGCCGTCGGAGCGGTTGGTTCCGGCCAGGTCGACGCCGACGAAGGCGTAGCCGCGCGGAACGAAGTAATTGTCGTAGAACAGCGGCATCTGGACGACGTTGCCGTTCGCGTCGTACGTCTTGCGCTGGCTCTCGTTGCCGCGTCCGCAGCAGGAGTAGTACGGGCTGGCGTCCATGATCACGGGGACTTTGCGGCCCTGCTGGGCGAGTTCCCGGGGCCGGACGATGTCGACGGCGACGCGGTCGGTCTTCCCGTCGCTGTCGCCGTCGAGGCCGGTGTCCACCCAGACGGATTCGCGGATCGCGCTCTCGTAGGAGTAGATCGGGGCGCTCTCCCGCGGGGCGCCGTGTGCGGCGGCGGGGGTGAGGAAGGCGGCCATCAAGGCGGCCGTGGCCGCCATCGCGAGCGATCTCCAGGTCGTGAAGCGCATGCGGCGCGCTGGTGTCGGCATGCGCGGACGGTACCCCGGTCAACTCCTGTGCAAAAGGGGGCGCTTGGAGCACTCATGCGAAGGAATGCAATCGTGCGGCGAAGTGGCCCGGTGCGGCGAAGTGGCCCGGTGCGGCCGAATGGCTCATGTCGGCCGAATGGCGATCGTGTGACAGGGGCGGCCATGGACACCCCCGAGGCCACAGGGAGTGAATAGGCTCCCGACAGACTTCATGCCCCCACGACTTGGAGCTCGACGTGCACCGCAGACTCCTCGCCCCCGGCGCGCTCGCCGCCTCCCTGCTGCTGGCGATCCCGGCAACGGCGGCCGACTACTCCCCCGGAGCCCCGGGCATCGGCGACCCCTACTACCCGGCCTACGGCAACGGCGGATACGACGTCTCCCACTACGACCTGCGGCTCAAGTACCAACCCGCTACGGACGAACTGGAGGGCACGGCGACCCTGCTGGCCCGGACCACCCAGGACCTCTCGCGGTTCAACCTCGACTTCCTGCTGGACGTCAGCGAGGTGCGGGTCAACGGCGCGAAGGCGTCGTTCGCCGCCTCCGGCGAGCATGAGCTCGAGATCACCCCGAAGACCCCGCTGCCCAAGGGCACGGCCATCAGCGTCGTGGTGCGCTACAGCGGTGTGCCGTCGTCCGAGCAGGCGTACGGGTTCACCAGCTGGCACCGCACGCCCGACGGGGGTGTCGGGGCGAACGAGCCCGAGGCGGCCTGGTGGTGGTTCCCGAGCAACGACCACCCGCTCGACAAGGCCACCTACGACGTGTCGGTGCTGGTCCCCGACGGGACGCAGGCCATCTCCAACGGGACACTCCAGTCGATGAGTTCGCGGGGCGGCTGGACCCGCTACAACTGGCGGTCCAACAAACCGCAGGCCACGTATCTCGCCACGCTGGCGGTCGGGAAGTTCGACGTCACGACCGGGACGACCGAGAGCGGGATTCCGGTCATCAACGCGTACAGCAAGGACCTCGGCGACAACTACGGCGCGGCGCGGGCGAGCATCGAGCGGACCGGGGAGGTCGCCGACTGGCTGAGCGAGCACTTCGGGCCGTATCCGTACAACGCGCTCGGCGGGTACGTGCCGAACACCGACACCGGCTACGCGCTCGAGACGCAGACCCGGCCCTTCTACAGCCCACGGCAGTTCGCGAACGGCTCGAACGTCTCCGTCGTCGTCCATGAGCTGGCCCACCAGTGGTACGGCGACAAGGTCTCCGTGGCCGGCTGGAAGGACATCTGGATCAACGAGGGCTTCGCCCGGTACGCGCAGTGGCTGTGGTCCGAGCACGAGGGCGAGGGGACGGCGCAGGAGCTCGCGGACTACGTGTACGCCTCGCATCCCGCCGACGACCCGTTCTGGACGGTCGAGCCCGGGGACCCAGGGCCCAAGAACCAGTTCCACCTGGCCGTGTACGACCGGGGTGCGCTGGCCCTCCAGGCGCTGCGCAACGAGATCGGAGACGAGGCGTTCTTCGCCCTTCTCAAGGGCTGGCCGCAGAAGTACGCGTACGGGAACGCGTCGGTCGGCGACTTCCGGAAGTACGCGGAGAGCGTGTCCGGCAAGCCGCTTGCCTCGCTCTTCGACACCTGGCTCTTCCAGCCGTCGAAGCCGGGGGCGCCCGCGGCGCGGGATGCGTCGCTGCCGGTGGCCGGGGCGGACGCGAAGGGGTCCCCTTCGCAGCCCAGGTCGTGGAAGAAGATCGCGGCGACCAACGACGTCCACTCCGGCTGAGCCGACGCTCCGGCTGTCGGCCGGCGTTCTCCCCCGGCCGCCCGCCCTTTCAAGGACGGGCGGCCGGGGAGCGGTTCAGGATCGGGCGTCAGTTGCCCTGCTCCGCGGGGGCCACGACCCGCTCGCCCACGATGCGGCTCGCCAGGTTCGAGGCCAACTCCGAGACGGATATGCGGAGTTCGGTCTCGGCGGCCATGCGTTCGGACTCGATGCGGGCACGACCCTCCGCCAGCATCGCGTCGCGTCGGCGCTGCCCGTCCGCACGGGCCTCGGCGATCATGGCGGTGCCCTGTTCGAAAGCTTGCTGACGGATGCGCGCGGCGGCGTGGCGGGCCTCGGCCAGGAGGGCCTCCGTCTTGGCGCGTTCCTGCTCGGCACGGGCGCGCACGGCTTCGGCCCGGCCCTTGGCGCCCTCGATCGCGTCGTCCCGCTCCTTCAGCACTCGGTTGACGCGCGGCAAGACCCGGGCGAGAAGTACGTAGACGAGGGCGAACAGCGGGAGGGCGAGGAGCAGATCCTGAACCTTGGGGTTGAGTGGGCCTACGGGGTACGGGATGAGGTCCATGACCATGCCTTACCCGCTCATCCGTGCGAACCAACGCGCGTCTGCGCCAGACTTGACCGAAAGTAACCCTTCGGAAGTAACCCCTCAGCCGAGCGCGAGTAGCCCTTCGGCCGAGCGCGGCCGCGTGTTCGGCCCGCGTCGCCCGGCCCGGAGTCCTCACCCCGAGTCCTCACCCCGAGTCCTCACCCCGAGTCCTCAGCCCGAGCCCTCAGCCCCGAGCCTCGAACCCGCGCTCAATCCCCGTGGTCGTACACCGTCACCGCTGTCCCCCGCCGCACCAGCCGCTGCGTGATGAGTGGCTCCACGCGTGACCAGTTGCCACCGGCCAGGCCGCACCCGATGCGTGGCATATGGACGGACGCGTCGAGTTCGGCGGCCTTGTCCGCCAGCTGTACGAGCGCGGCGTCGATCGCCTCGTAGCGGACGGGGACGCCCTTGCTGCCGGCCCGTATCCCCCGCTGGCCTATCAGGTTCGCCACCCACACATACCGCTCGACCTGGACGAACTGGGCCGCGCCCAGCCCGAAGTCGTTGCGAGCGCGGTCACGGTGCCAGGCGCGGTAGGCCGCCTCCGGCTCCGGCCAGCGGCGGGAGACGGCCAGGACGAAGCCCTTCCCCCATCCCCCCAAGTCGTTGCAGACATGGGCGATCAGCTTGACGCCTTTGACCGACGGAACGGTGGCGTCACCCCGGACATACCTGATCTCCGACATGACGCCACCGTAGGGTCTGCCACTGACAATGGCCCGTGAGCTGCTCCTTCGTGAGCTCGCTCAGTTCCTCGTCCGCGGCCTTCGACACGCGGCGACGGATCGCGAACCAGCCGCCGACCAGGAGGAGAGCGATCACCGGGATGAGGAGCAGGGTCTTGCGGCCGACCTCCGGGCACCGGGTACGCGGGTGTCCGGATGTGCCTCGGCCCGCACCACCCCTGACGCGGTACGGACCAAGGGGCCACCTTCCCCCAGGGGTCACTCCCGATGCGGTGGCACACCTCACATCGCGGCACATCTCACATGCTGATCAGAGGGTGTATTGACGCAGGTCAGGAGGTGTACAGATGCCCGTTACCGCGGTCGGTCAGCCAGAGATAGCCGTCCGCGTCGATGCGCCCGAAGGCGCCCGTGGCGAACCATCCGTCCGCGTCTCGCGCGTCCTCGACCGTGCCGTCCGCACCCAGACGGCCCTCGCACACCGTCGCGCCGCGCACCAGGATCTCGCCGTCCTCGGCGGTGCGCAGCTCCAGGCCGTCCAGGGGTTTGCCGACCGAGCCGAGGCGGAAGTCTGTGGGGCTGTTGACCGTGGCGACGCCGATCGTCTCGGTCGGCCCCCAGCTGTCCATGATCGTGAGACCGAAGCCCGACCAGAAGTCCCTCACGTCCGGCGGCATGGGGGCCGACACGCTCGCCGTCCACACAAGGCGGTCGAATCCGGCGCGGGCAAGGATCGGGTCGAGCACCCGCTCCTTCACCTCACGGTACGCCGCTTCCAGCTCGGCGGACGGCTCCTCGCCCCGTTCGCGCCTGCGCGCCCGCGCGCCTGCCGTCTCCATCGCCGCGTCCACGAGCGCGCGCCTGTCCTCGGGAAGCTCCGCCAGCTCGGCCCGTACGGCGGCGGAGAGCTTCTCCCACACATGCGGGGCCCCGAACAACTGCGCCGGGTGGAGCTCCCGCGCGATCGCGCCGACCTCTGTGGGGTCGGGGCACAGGTACACGTGCGAGGCGCGGAGCACCGGTAGGTAGATCCCGAGCATGCGTGCGGTGATGTGCGCGAAGGGGAGGCAGGAGAGGTGCGCGACGTGGTCCGGGAGTTCGGCGAGACGGTCCAGGGCAAGCGCCTTCAGGACGACATTGCGGTGGGTGATGCGGACGCCCTTGGGTGCGCCGGTGGTGCCTGAGGTCTCCGAGGTGTAGACGACGGTCAGGGGGTCGGTGGAGCGGGTCTCGCGCCAGGCCTTCTCGAAGAGGCTTGTCTTCTGGAGGACACCCGCCGCCAGGAGGCCCCTCTTCTCCAGGACACCTCCGTTCTTCTCGAGGACGCCCACATTCGCGAAGTGTTCGAAGGTGTCCGGGCCCTTCAGTGAGTCGTACGTCCGATGGGGGCCCGCCTCCGCGGCGTCGGCGACGACGAGGCGCTCCAGGCGCGTGCCGGGATCCTCCAACAGCGGTTCCCAGCACGCCCGTTCGCGGGCGCCCCCGACGATCGCGAGGTGAGCCCGGCTGTGCCGGGCGATGTGCGCGACATGGTCGGGGGTCGCGAAACCGTCGACCGTGACCGGGACGGCGCCCAGGTGGGTGAGGGCAAGGTCGCTCAACCAGTGCTCGGGGCGGTTGCTCATCATCATCAGGACGTGGTCGCCGCGCTCGACACCCAACGCCGCGTATCCGGCGGCGAGGGCGGCTGCCTCACGGCGCACCTCGCTCCAGGTGAGCGTGGCCCAGCGGGCCTCGGCCGGGGTGCGCCAGGACAGGGCCGGGAGGTGTCCGTGGTCCTCGGCGTTGCGCAGCAACAGGGCGGGGAGCGTGAGTTCGGCGGGGTCCCCGGGGAGTCGCAGGGTCGTGGTCATGACCGCCTCCTGGTGCCATCGGCTCGGCGTGCGCCGCCGACCGTCCGATCGGCGTGAGCAGTGAACGTACGGAGCGTGCCGCCGGTTCCACGGAGCGTGTCTCCCGCAGCCTGCCCGGTCCACGGAGCGTGGCCCCCACAGCCCGCTCAGAACGCTTTCACCACACCGGTGAGACAGCAATACTGTTGCACCTGGCCACTGCACCACCCGGAGAGGCGAGGCCTGCCATGACGACGGACACCGAGGAACCGACGCTCACGGTCGACGAGTTGGCCGCGCGCGCGGGCGTCACGGTCCGTACGGTCCGCTTCTACAGCACCAAGGGTCTGCTGCCGCCGCCCGTGATCGGTCCCCGCCGCGTGGGTCACTACAGCCAGGAGCATCTGGCCCGGCTCGCGCTCATCGAGGAGTTGCAGCACCAGGGCATGACCCTGGCCGCGATCGAGCGCCATCTGCTGCGACTGTCGCCCGATCTGAGCGCCCACGATCTCGCCATTCACCGTGCGGTGGTGGCCTCTTGGGCGCCGGACGCAGCGGAGGACATGACGCGCGAGGAGTTGGAGCGGCAGGTCGGTCGGCCCCTGGGCGAAGAGGATCTCGAACGGCTCGTCGCGATGAACGTGGTCGCGCGGACCGGGGAGTCGTTCCGCATCGACCCAGGGCTGCTGCGGCTAGGCGTCCAGATCCTCGACGTACCCCTCGCGCAGGAGACGATCCTCGCAGCGCGGACCGTTCTGCTGGAGCACTCGCGTGCGGCGGCGCACGAGTTGTCCGCGCTGCTGCGGGACGCGGTCGGTGGGCACGAGTCCGTGGCGGCGGTGAAGTCCCTGTCGGCGCACATGCAGCCGCTGGTGGTGCAGGCGCTGCTGACGACGTTCCAGCGCTCCCTGAAGGAGGAGTTGCGGGAGTGGCTCAAGGAGCCCGAATCCCAGAATTACGGGGAGTCCTGAGCCTCACAAGTACGCCGAGCCGCCCGCCACGTTGAGAGTCTGCCCCGTCAGGAAGCCGCTGCGCCGGTCGACCACGTACAGCAGGGTGGAGACGAGGTCGCACGGCTCCTGGGTCCTCGGGACCGCCTGCTGTGCGCGGACGTGCTCGAAGCCGCCGTCCGCACCGACGGTCCGCTCGGCCGTCGCGGTGCGGACCATGCTCGGGGCGATCGCGTTGACGGTGATGTCGTACGGGCCGAGCGCGGACGCCAGCGCGCGCGTGAAGCCGATCAGGCCCGCCTTCGAGGCGACGTACGCGACCATCGTGGGCGGCGCGGTGAGGACGGCCGCCGACGCGATGTTCACGATCCGGCCCCAGCCGGCCGTCTTCAGGTACGGCAGTACGGCGCGGGTCACCAGGAACGGCGCCTCCAGGTTGACGCGCATGACGCGCCGCCACTCCCCGGGTGTCGTGTCCTCGAAGTCCGACTCCGGGTAGACGCCCGCGTTGTTGACGAGCACGTGCAGGGTCCCGAAGCGGTCGATGACCCGCTCCAGTGCCGCCTCGATCTGCTCCTCGTCGGTGACGTCGGCGATCAACTCCACATAGTCCACTATCCGTTCGGCCGTCTCCGGCTGCGGAACGAGATCGATCCCCGCGACCCGGTAGCCGCGCCCGGCGAGCGCGACGGCGAACTCCTGCCCGAGTCCCTGTGCCGCTCCGGTCACCAGTGCGGTACGCGTCTCCATGCGCCGAGTGTGCTGACCGGTCAGTGGCTCGGCAAGAGCGCATTCCACTCGCTGGAACGGCCCTGTTGCCGGGTGCGTTCGTGAGGCCCACGCTGCGGGCGACCGCCCAGCGTCAGCCGTACGGGAGCCGTGCCCGATGACCGAGACCGAGCGTGCCGTGGACGACGCCGAGCGCGCCCGTGAACAGGGCCGTGGCCGCGGGCGCTTCGGGACACTGCCCGGTCGGCTGGTGCGGGACGAGTTGGGTGTGCTCCTCGTCCTCGGGCTGCTGATCACCTGCATCGGCATTCCGTACCCGGACTTCCTGGCCACCGACAACCTGCTCTCCACCGCCCACAACTCCGTCTACATCTCGCTGATGGCGTGCGGGATGGTCTTCGCGCTCGCCATGCGCGAGGTCGATCTCTCCGTGGGCGGGACCTATGCGATGTGTCTGGTCGTCGGGGCCCTGCTGGTGCGGGAGGGCACGGCGCCCTGGCTGGCGGTCCCGGTGGTGCTGATCACCGGAACCGCTCTGGGTGTCTTCAACGCGCTGGTCACGACGCTGCTCGCACTGCCCTCGTTCATCGTGACGCTGGGCACGCTGATGCTCTTCCGCGGCGTCGGGCTCGCTCTCGCCGACGGCAAACAGATCACCGATCTGCCGCTCGACGACTCGTTCTTCACGCTCGCGGGCGGCGACGCGGCGGGGGTGCCGTTCGCCCTGTGGGTGCTGCTCGCGGTGGTCGTCGTCCTCGCGGTCATGCTGACCCGGACGCGCTTCGGGGCCCGGGTGCGGGCGATCGGGTCCAACCCCGACGCCGCCGCGTTCAGCGGCATCCCCGTCGTCCGCACCCGTATCCAGGCGCTCGCGTTGTCCGGCCTGACCACGGCCTGCGCGGCGGCGCTCGCGCTCGCCTTCTACGGGGCCGGGGACCCGACGCTGGGCCAAGGCTACGAGTTGCAGGCCATCGCCGCCTGCATCATCGGTGGCACCCCACTGGCGGGCGGGCGCGGTTCGGTGGTGGGGGCCGTGGCCGGGGCGATGATCCTGTCCGTCGTCGCCGCCGGGCTGGTGTTCTTCGAAGTACCCATCAACTGGACGTCGTTCGCGACCGGCGGGGTCATCCTCGTCGCGGTCGCGGCGGACAGCGCGCTGCGCCGTACGGGACGCCGACGCCGCTGACCTCCCCCTTGTTGACTCACCCTTGTCCGGAGCCGCTTGGAGGCCGTGATGCACTCCCGATTGCGTACGTTGCTCGCCGTGCCCGCGGCGCTGGCCCTCCTCGCCGCGGCGGGCTGCGGCAGTTCAAGCGGCTCCGGCGGCAAGAACGGCGAGCTCAATATGGGCATCGCCGTGGCCAACATCAGTCTGAACTTCGCCCATGAGATGGTCCTCGGCGCCGAGAGCGCCGCGAGCCACGCGGGGAAGGTGAACTTCAAGGCGGTCGGGCCGCCCAACACCGACGGGCCCGCCGAGGTACAGCTCTTCCAGAACCTGACCGCCCGCGCCAAGGACGGCATCGTCCTGGAGAACCTCGACCCGCCGATCTTCACCCGGCCCGCCGCACGCGCCGTCGACCAGGGCATCCCGATCGTCGCGCTGGACACCTCGCCGACCGACGGCAGCAAGGTGAACTTCTATGTGGGCAACGACAATTACGCGCTCGGTGAGCTGATGGCGCAGGAGGCCCTGAAGCGGCTCGGCGACGACCCGCAGGGGCAGATCGTCATCGGCGTGCCGAACCCCGGGACGCCGGTGCTCGACAACCGGGCCAAGGGCATCGCCGACACGTTCGAGAAGCAGGCCCCGAACGTCGAAATCCTGGGCCCCTTCCAGACGTACAGCGATCCCGGGCAGAACTACAGCTCCTGGTCCGCGCAGGTGAACGCGCACCCCGAGGCACTCGCCTTCCTCGGTGTCGGTGACGCCGACAGCTACAACCTCGCGAAGATCAAGAAGGCCGAGCGGGGCAACTGGCTCACGGCGGGCTTCGACGTCGATCCGAAGACGCTTGACGCGGTCAAGGACGGCTCGAACTTCGTCACCATCGACCCGCAGCACTTCCTCAAGGGCTATCTGTCCACCGCGATGCTGATCGAGGCGGTGCGCGACAACGGCGGCAAGCTGCTCCAGGGCTGGTTCCTGTCCCCCGGCGGGGTCGTCGACCAGTCCAACATCGACGAGATCATCACGCGGCAGAAATCCGCGCAGGCGGCGTACGACTGGTACAAACCGGCGATCGACAAGCTCCTCGGCGACCAGAAGGCCCAGCTCAAGCCCTTGAAGGACGCGCGCTGAGATGACGTACGGCGACCTGCTGGTGGCGCGGGACCTGGTGAAGTCGTACGGCGGGGTCCGGGCCCTGGACGGGGCGGGCATCCGGCTGCGCGGCGGCGAAGTGCACGCGCTGGTGGGTGAGAACGGCGCGGGCAAGTCGACGCTGGTGCGGATCGTGTCGGGGGTGGTGGCGGCGGACGCGGGAACGGTGCGGTTGACCGAGGATGCCCGGTCCGCCGAGGGCGCCCGGCCTGCCGCGGGCGCCCGGTCTGCCGCGGGTGCCTGGTCCGCCGAGCGGGCCCGGTCTGCCGACGAGGCCGGGATCGCCGTCGTCTCCCAGGAGTTGAGCCTCTTCCCGGACCTCACCGTCCGCGAGAACCTCTACCCCCACCGTCCGCCGTGCCGCTTCGGCCTGCTTCACCGGGGCGCCATGGACCGCGCGGCCCGCCCGGTCCTCGCCGAGCTCGGACTCGACGTCGACCCCGCTGCGCACCTCGGTGAACTCCCCTTGGCCGACCAGCAGTTGACGGAGATCGCGCGGGCGCTGCTGCGACGCCCGAAGGTGCTGGTCCTCGACGAGCCGACCTCCGCGCTGCCGGCCGCCGCCGTGGACCGCCTCGAACAGGTGCTGCGCACACTCACCGGGCAGGGCATCGCGGTCCTGTATGTCACCCACTTCCTCGCGGAGGTGATGCGCTTCGCACAGCGCGTGACGGTGCTGCGGGACGGGAAGGTCGCGCTGGACGGGGTGCGCCGGGAGGACGTCGACGTGCCGGAGCTGGTGAAGGCGATGCTCGGCGGTCGGCCGCCGACGCCCGTACGCCGTACGCGGGCCGTCGGCGACGGCCCGTCACCCGTGGTGCTGTCCGGGGTGGGCGTGGCGGGGCGGCTCGCCGACGTCACCTTCACCGTGCGTGCGGGCGAGGTGGTGGGCGTGGCCGGACTCCAAGGCGCGGGCCATCTCGACGCGTTGGCGGTGGCGTGCGGGCGCACGGCGATCTCGGCGGGGCGGGTCGACGTGGGCGGCCGGGGTCTGCCGCGTACGCTGCGCGCGGCGGTCCGGGCCGGCGTCGCCTTCGTGCCCAGCGACCGTAAACGGTACGGGCTGATGGCCGAGCGGACGGTGTGGGAGAACGTGACGGCGGTGAGCTGGCTGGCCCTGGGGCGAGGCGGTGTACTGCCCGCGCGGGGTGAACTGATCCGCCGTACAGGCGACTTGACCCAGCGGCTCCGACTGCGCGGCGGTCCGTACGACATCGTGGCCCGACTGTCCGGCGGCAACCAGCAGAAGGTGGTCTTCGCCAAATGGCTGGCGACCGAGCCGCGCATCGTCGTCCTGGACGATCCGACCCGGGGCGTCGACGTGGGCGTGCGCGCCGAAATGCACAGCATCGTGGGCGAGTTGGCGGCGGGTGGTGCGGCGATCCTGATCGCCTCGACCGATCTGGCGGAGCTGACGGAGGTGTGCGACCGGGTGCTGGTGTTCGCGCGGGGGCGGATCGTGGGCGAGGTACGCGGGGAGCGGCTCACGGAGCACACGCTGGCGGTGGCGATGCAGCCGGGGAGTACACGGTCAGATTGAGAGCGTGCGGGTGAGGGCCCGCGCCGCCGCGCACAGCCGTGCGCCGATGCGGTCCACGTCGAGCCTGCGGGTGCCGCCGGTGACGGAGATCGCGGCGACCGGACCGGGTCCGCGCTCGTGCCCGTAGACCGGGGCCGCGACCGCCGAGATTCCGATCTCGGCCTCCTCCAGGTTCACGCCGTAGCCGCGGGCCCGCGTCGCGGCCAGGTCGCGGGCGAGCTGGCCCGGCAGGACGAGGGTGCGCGGGGTGAGGCGGGGCAGGGTACGGCGCGGCGGCCCGGGGTCGTGGGCGAGGAACACCTTGCCGGTGGCCGTGCAGTGCGCGGGCAGCCGCCCCCCGGTGCGCGAGACGATCGGGGTGGCGCGGCGCCCGGTGATCTTCGCCAGGAAGAGCGTGTCGGGCCCGTCGGGGACGGCGAGGTGCACATTCTCCTGCGTCTCCTGGTGCAGGTCACCGAGGTAGGGCAGCGCGGCGTCCCGCAACTCCCGTACGGACGGAGCCGATTGGCCGAGGACGAAGAGCGCGAGGCCGATCCGGTAGCAGCCCTCGGGCGTGCGCTCGACGAGCCCGAGCCGAACCAGCTCGCCGATCAGGCGATGCGCGGTCGGCTTGGGCAGCCCGGTGCGCAGTGCCAGCTCGGCCAGGCTCAGCGCGCCCTCGCAGTCGCCGCAGGCACGCAGCAGCGAAGCCCCGCGTGCGAGCACCGACTTGGGCACCGGACCGTCCGTCATGGACCGATCGTCGGGCGCGAGAGGGAGGTTGACAAGGTGCGCGGCACTGTGAGGCGGCCACGCGGCTAACGAAGCGGTACGTCGATCAGCATCGGGCGCCTCAACTTTTCCGCTGTGGAGACGAGTTCACGTAGGTGGTCGGCGCTCTCCGCCCGCGCCGCGTCGATCCCGAAGAACCGTGCCGCCCGAGTGAAGTCGAGCGCGCCCAACTCGGTGCCGGGACACCGGCCTTGGCCACCCATCGCCTGGTATGTGTTCTGAAGGGTGCGGTAGGCGCCGTTGTTCATCACCACGAACAGCGCCGGAGCGGCGCAGCGTTCCGCGCTCCACAGACCCTGCAGGCCGAACAGTGCGCTGCCGTCGCCGAGGACGGCGACCACCGGCCGCCCCGGCTCGGCGAGCGCGCGGCCGACGGCGGCGCCGATGCCCCAGCCGAGGCCTCCACCCACGGTGTGCGTATAACTGCCGGGCCGGTCAAGACGGATCAGCCTGCGCAGCAACAGGCCCACGGTGATGGCTTCTTCGACCACCACGGCCTCCGCGGGCAGTCCGCGAGCCACGGCATGGGCGGCGGCCCAGGGCGCGAGCGGCGCCGGGGAGTAGACGGCGTGGGCATCGGCGTCTGTGCGGCTGCGCTCCGCCGTGTGCCGCTCGCCCGCGCGCAGCGTCCTGGCCTTCGCGGTGTGTCCGGGCACCTGGCCGGGCAGCAGCTCGGCGAGCCGGTCGAGGGAGGGGGCGAGGGCGCCGACGAGCCCGGCGTCGGCGGGGAAATTGCGGCCGATCTCGCCCGGGTCGGAATCGAGCTGCACGACGGTGATACCGGACGGCAGCGCGGGTCCCGGGCTGTAGTGGTGCGGGCTGAAGGCGTGGGCCCCGGCGATGAGCACGGCGTCATACGGCATGAGGGCGTCGCGGATCGCGTCGTGGCGTGGGGGCAGCATGCCCGCGTACAGGGGGTGAGTGGTCGGGAAGTTCAGGCAGTCGGCCATCGGCTGGTGGTGGACGGGTGCGCCGCAGGCCTCGGCAGTACGGACGAGCGCGGCGACGGCGTTCTCGCGGCCCACCCCGTCCCCGGCGACGATCACCGGGCGGGCGGCGGCACCGAGCAGGACGGCGGCGCGGTCCAGGCCGACGGCCTTCGCGGCGGCGGGTGTCGGTGTGCGGGCCGGGACATCGACCTCGGTGTCCTCGGCGAGCAGATCCATGGGGACGGAGAGGAACACCGGCCCGGCGGGCGGCCGTACGGCGAGCGCGAAGGCGCGGCGCACCGCGAGCGGCAGGTCGCGGGCGTGCTGGATGTCGAAGGTGGCCTTCACGGCGGGTGCGGCGAGTGCGACGAGGTCGCCCGACAGCATGGGCTCCTGCTGGAGGTGGCGGCGGTCCTGCTGACCCGCCATCACCACCAACGGGGTGCGCGAGCGGCGGGCGTTGAGCAGTCCGATGAGCCCGTTGGCGAGCCCCGCGGCGATGTGCAGGCTGACGAAGGCGGGGCGGCCGGTGGCGCGGGCGTATCCGTCGGCCATGGAGACGACCGCGCCCTCGTGGATGCCGAGGACGTACTCGGGGGCTTCCCCGGCGTCCATGAGGGCGGCCAGGAAGGACAGTTCGGTGGTGCCGGGGTTGCCGAAGACGCGGTCCACGCCCTCGCCGCGCAGGATCTCCAGCAGGGCGAGGGCGGGGCGGCGGCCCATGGGGACTCCTCGTGGGGGCGGGGACCGGTTCGCGGGCCAGCGTCCGGTCCCCGCCCCTGAGGAGCAAGCCCCGCATACCACTCAGCGACACGTCACCTGTCGCTGACCTTCAGGGCCCTACTTGTCGCTGAACTTCTCCCCGTTCTCCGCCTTCTCGACGAGCAGCGCGGGCGGCGTGAACCGCTCCCCGTAGCGCTCGGCGAGTTCACGCGCGCGGGCCACGAATCCGGGCAGACCGGCACCTGCCCCGGCGCCGCCGTCGTATCCGTTGATGTACTGCAGGACGCCACCGGTCCAGCCGGGGAAGCCGATGCCGAAGATGGACCCGATGTTGGCGTCGGCGACAGAGGTCAGCACGCCCTCCTCGACCAGCCGGACGGTGTCCAGCGCCTCGGAGAAGAGCATGCGCTCCTGCATGTCGCGGAAGGGGATCTCGTAGCCCGGCTTGGTGTAGTGCTCACGCAGGCCCGGCCACAGCTTGCCGCGCTTGCCGTCCGCGCCGTACTCGTAGAAGCCCGCGCCGCCGCTGCGGCCGGTGCGGCCGAACTCGTCGACCATGCGGTCGATGACCGCCTCCGCGGGGTGGGTCGCCCAGGTGCCGCCCGCTTCCTCGACGGCCCGCTTCGACTCCTTGCGGATCTTGCGCGGCAGGGTGAGGGTCAGCTCGTCCATCAGCGAAAGGACCTTGGCCGGGTAGCCGGCCTGCGCGGCGGCCTGTTCGACGGACGCGGGTTCGATGCCCTCGCCGACCATCGCGACACCCTCGTTGATGAAGTGGCCGATGACCCGTGAGGTGAAGAAGCCGCGCGAGTCGTTGACGACGATCGGGGTCTTCTTGATCTGCCGTACCAGGTCGAAGGCGCGCGCGAGTGCCTCGTCCCCGGTCCGCTCGCCCTTGATGATCTCGACGAGCGGCATCTTGTCGACGGGCGAGAAGAAGTGCAGTCCGATGAAGTCGTCCTGCCGCTCCACGCCCTCGGCGAGCACGGTGATCGGCAGGGTGGAGGTGTTGGAGCACAGCAGCGCGTCGGGCTCGACGACGTTCTGGATCTCCTGGAACACCTTGTGCTTGAGCGCCGTGTCCTCGAAGACGGCCTCGATCACGGCGTCACAGCCGGCCAGGTCGTTCGGGTCGGCGGTGGGTGTGATGCGGGCGAGGAGCTCGTCGGCCTTCTCCTGTGTCGTACGTCCCCTGGAGACGGCCTTCGCGCAGAGCTTCTCGGAGTAGGCCTTGCCCTTGGCGGCCGCTTCGGCCGACACGTCCTTGAGGACGACGTCGATGCCCGCGCGGGCGCAGGAGTACGCGATGCCCGCGCCCATCATCCCGGCGCCGAGCACGGCCACCTTGCGGACCTGGCGCGACTCGATGCCCTTGGGTCGGTTGGCGCCGGAGTTGACCGCCTGGAGGTCGAAGAAGAACGCCTGGATCATGTTCTTCGAGGTCTGACCGGTGACCAGCTCCGTGAAGTACCGCGCCTCGATGACCAGCGCGGTCTCGAAGTCGACCTGGGAGCCCTCGACCGCCGCCGCGAGGATGTTGCGCGGGGCCGGGTAGGGGGCGCCGTTCAGCTGCTTCTTGAGGTTGGCCGGGAAGGCGGGCAGGTTGGCGGCGAACCTCGGGTTCGACGGCGTACCGCCCGGGATCTTGTAGCCCGGCTTGTCCCAGGGCTGCTGCGACTCGGGGTTGGCGTCGATGAAGGCGCGCGCCTTGGCGAGCATCTCCTGGGGCGTCGCGGCCACTTCGTGGACGAGGCCGTTGTCCAGGGCCCGCTGCGGGGAGTACTGGGTGCCCTGGAGCAGCACCTTCAGGAGGGCGTCGGCGATGCCCATGAGGCGGACGGTGCGGGTGACGCCGCCACCCGCGGGGAGCAGGCCGAGGGTGACCTCGGGCAGGCCGATCTTGGAGCCGGGGGCGTCGAGGGCGACGCGGTGGTGGGAGGCGAGGGCGATCTCGTAACCCCCGCCGAGCGCCGCGCCGTTGATGGCGGCGACGACCGGCTTGCCCAGGGTCTCGATGCGGCGCAGGGAGGACTTGATGGCCGTACCGGTGTCGAAGGCATGCTGGGCGTTCTCCGGGCCTGCCTGGATCATGTCCTTCAGGTCGCCGCCCGCGAAGAAGGTCTTCTTCGCGGAGGTGTAGATGATGCCGCGGATGGAGTCCTTCTCGGCCTCGGCGCGTTCGGCGATCGCCGCGATCGAGTCCTTGAAGGCCTGGTTCATGGTGTTGGCGGACTGGTTGGGGTCGTCGAGGACGAGGGTGACGACGCCGGTCTCGTCCTGTTCCCAGCGGATGGTGGTGCTCTCGGTCATGGGGAGGGTCTCCGGTCTCCGTTGAAGTCTGGTGGTCCGCTGGGGAGTTACAGGCGTTCGATGATGGTGGCGATGCCCATGCCGCCGCCCACGCAGAGCGTGGCGAGGCCGTAGCGCTTGTCCTGGCGCTCCAGTTCGTCGAGGAGGGAGCCGAGGATCATCGCGCCGGTGGCACCGAGCGGGTGACCCAGCGCGATCGCGCCGCCGTTGACGTTGACCTTGTCGAGGGACAGGCCCATGTCCTTGACGAAGCGCAGGACGACCGCCGCGAAGGCCTCGTTGATCTCCACGAGGTCGATGTCGTCGATGGTCAGGCCGGCCTTGGCGAGCGCCTTGCGGGTGGCGGGCGCGGGCCCGGTGAGCATGATGGTGGGCTCGGAGCCGGAGACGGCCGCGGAGACGATCCGCGCGCGGGGGGTGAGGCCGTGGCGCTCGCCGACCTCCTTCGAGCCGATGGCGACCAGCGACGCGCCGTCCACGATGCCGGACGAGTTGCCCGCGTGGTGGACGTGGTCGATCGCCTCGACCCAGTGGTACTTCTGCAGCGCCACGGCGTCGAAGCCGCCCAGCTCGCCGATGTCCGCGAACGACGGCTTCAGCTTGGCGAGCGAGTCGGCGGTGGTGCCGGGCCGCAGGTGCTCGTCGTGGTCGAGGACGACGAGCCCGCTGCGGTCCTTCACGGGGACGACGGATTTCTCGAAGCGTCCGTCCTTCCAGGCCGCGGCCGCGCGCTCCTGGGACAGCGCCGCGTACTCGTCCACGTCACGCCGGGAGAAGCCCTCGATCGTGGCGATGAGGTCGGCTCCGATGCCCTGCGGCACGAAGTTGGTGGCCAGGTTGGTCATGGGGTCGGCGAACCAGGCGCCGCCGTCCGAGGCCATCGGTACCCGCGACATCGACTCGACGCCGCCCGCGAGAACCAGGTCCTCCCACCCCGAGCGGATCTTCATCGCGGCCAGGTTGACGGCCTCGAGGCCCGAGGCACAGAAGCGGTTCTCCTGGACGCCGGCGACCGTGTCGGGCAGTCCGGCCGCGATCGCGGCGATACGGGCGATGTCGGAGCCCTGGTCGCCGACCGGTCCCACGACGCCGAGCACGATGTCGTCGATGGCGGCCGGGTCGAGCCCGGGGAAGCGGCGCTGGACCTCGTGGATGAGCCCGACGACCAGGTCGATGGGCTTGGTGCCGTGCAGGGCGCCGTTCGCCTTGCCGCGGCCGCGCGGCGTGCGGATCGCGTCGTACACGTACGCTTCGGTGCTCACTGTTAAGCCTTTCAGGGGGCTGGAGGGAGGGTTAGCCGAGCAGGGAACGACCGATGATCTCCTTCATGATCTCGGTGGTCCCGCCGTAGATGGTCTGGATGCGCCCGTCGGTGAAGGCCCTGGCTATGCGGTACTCCGCCATGTAGCCGTATCCGCCGTGCAGTTGCAGACAGCGGTCCGCGACCCGCTTCTGCAGTTCGGTGGCCCACCACTTGGCCATCGAGGCGTGGACGGCGTCGAGTTCCCCGCTCGAGTGATCGACGATGCAGCGGTCGAGGAACGTACGGGTGACGGCGCACTCGGTGGCCATCTCGGCTATCTCGAAACGGATGTGCTGGAGCTTGGACAGCGGCCGTCCGAAGGCCTCGCGCTCCTTGACGTACTCGGTGGTGATCTCGAGCAGGAATTCGGCGGCGGCGATCCCGGCGACGGCGATGCCCATGCGCTCCTGCGCGAGGTTCGTCATGAGGTGGACGAAAGCGCCGTCGAGCGCGCCGAGCAGGTTCTCCTTGGGCACGCGGACGTCGTGGAAGAACAACTCGGCGGTGTCCTGGGCCTTCTGGCCGATCTTGTCGAGGTTGCGGCCCCGTTCGAAGCCTGCCATGCCGCGCTCGACGACGAGCAGGGAGAGGCCGTGAGCGCCGCCTTCGGGAGTCGTCTTCGCCACGACGATCACGAGGTCGGCGAGGATCCCGTTCGAGATGAAGGTCTTGGAGCCGTTGAGAAGCCAGTGGTCGCCCCGGTCCTCGGCATGCGTCCTGATGCCCTGGAGGTCGGATCCGGCCCCGGGCTCGGTCATCGCGATCGCCGTGATCAGCGAGCCGTCGCAGAAGCCGGGCAGCCAGCGCCGCTTCTGTTCCTCGGTGGCCAGGCCGGTCAGATACGGCCCGATGATGTCGTTGTGCAGCCCGAGCGCGAGCCCGGCGGCTCCCGCGCGCGTGAACTCCTCGGCGAGTACGGCGCTGTAGCGGAAGTCCGCGTTGCCACCGCCCCCGTACTCCTCCGGTACGGCGAGCCCGAGCAGCCCTTGCTTCCCGGCCGCGCGCCAGGCGTCACGCGAGACGATGCCGTTCCTCTCCCACTTCTCGTAGTGGGGCAGCACCTCCTTGGCGAGGAACGTGCGCACCGTCTCCCGGAACGCGTCGTGCTCGGGGCCGAAGATCTGACGTTTCATGGTTTTCCGTCCATCGGGCCGTCCTTCATCAGTCGGGGTACGTCCCAGTCGCGCGCCACAGCCGCGGTGTCGGCGCCCGGCTGGGCCGGGCCGCTGCGGACGGAGGTACGGGTGAGGGAGAAGCGGGGTGCGGGGGCGGGCTGGGTGATGCCACCGTGGTCGGTGAAGGTGCCGCGGGCGGCGAGATGGGGGTGGGAGGGGGCCTCGCGCAGGGACAGGACGGGGGCCACACACGCGTCGGAGCCCGCGAAGACCGCGGTCCACTCGTCCCTCGTACGGGTCTTGAAGCGGGCGGCGACGGCCTCCCTGAGCTCGCCCCAGCGGGACAGGTCCTTGTGCGCCGAGGCGTACTCCTCGATATCGAGCAGCTCGACGAACTGGTCGTAGAACTGCCGTTCAAGGGCGCCCACCGCCATGTACTGCCCGTCGGCCGTCTCGTACGTCCCGTAGTACGGGCAGCCGCCGTCCAGGAGGTTGGCTCCGCGCTGGTCCCGCCAGCCGCCCGCGGCGACCATGCCGTGGATCATCGTGGCGAGGTGCGAGGCGCCGTCGACGATGGCCGCGTCCACGACCTGTCCGGCGCCGGTCGCGCGCGCGTGGTGGAGCGCGGCGAGGACGCCGACGACGAGATAGAGCGAGCCGCCCGCGTAGTCGCCGACGAGGTTCGCGGGGACCGTGGGTGGCTCGCCCGGTCGACCGATCATGCCGAGGGTGCCGGTCGGGGCGATGTACGCGATGTCGTGCCCGGCGCGCTGGGCGAGCGGGCCCTCCTGGCCCCAGCCGGTCATACGCCCGTAGACGAGCCGGGGATTGCGGGCGTGGCAGATCGCGGGGCCCACGCCGAGGCGCTCGGCCACACCGGGCCGGTAGCCCTCGACGAGGACGTCCGCGCGGTCGACCAGGTCCAGGACGCGAGCCGGGCCGTCCTCGGCCTTGAGGTCGATCAGCACCGACCGCTTGTTGCGGTTGGTGACGTCGTACTCCGGATTGATCCCGAGCCCGGTGCCGCCCGGCCGGTCCACGCGGACGACGTCCGCGCCGAGGTCGGCGAGGAGCATGGCGGCGAACGGGCCGGGCCCGATGCCGGCCAGCTCGACCACGCGCACCCCGGAGAGCGGGCCGTGCCCCGGCGTCGCTGCCTGTGCCATGAAGCCCCCAGCACTGTGACACTGCTGATGTGACATCAGCGATGTTAAGAACGTGTTCCACTTCGGGCAAGCCCTGAACGAGCAAGCGCTTAGTTAAATTCCTGACAGCCGCGCCGGGCGTGTCAGCGCCCGTCCAGCGCCGTGTTCGGAGCGCCCCGCTCCGCCAGGGGTATGCGGACCCAGCCGGACTCGCGCACCTTCTCCCACTTTTTCAGGGCGTTCCTCGGCACGGCCACGGCTACCTCCGACCTCTTCGTGCGACCTCATCGCTCGGCTGCTCGTACCTCACGCTAGCCTCAGCCACCGACAACGGCGCTTCGCGCACGGCAGAGGGGTGTCATGAGCAGGCTGAACGGGACGGATCGCGCGTACGACATCGTGCTCTTCGGAGCCACGGGATTCGTCGGAACCCTCACCGCGGAGTATCTCGCCGCGCACGCGCCCGAGAGACTGCGCTGGGCGATCGCCGGGCGCAGCGAGGAAAAGCTGGAGCGGCTGCGGGAGCGGCTGGCCGGGGCCCCCGGCGTACTCCGGGCGGACGCCCCCGGCGTGCTCCGGGCGGATGTCTCCGATCCGGCGTCGCTGCGCGCACTCGCCCGCCGCGCGCGCGTGGTGGCCACGACCGTCGGGCCGTACATCACCTACGGCGAGGAACTGGTCGCCGCCTGCGCCGACGCCGGCACCGACTATCTGGACCTCACCGGTGAACCCGAGTTCGTGGACCTGATGTACGTCCGGCACGACGCACGCGCGCGGGAGACCGGGGCGCGGCTGGTGCACGCCTGCGGTTTCGACTCGGTCCCGCACGACCTGGGCGCGTACTTCACGGTGCGGCAGCTTCCCGAGGGCGCGCCCTTGCGGGTCGACGGATTCGTGCGCGCCCAGGGGATGGTCTCGGGCGGCACGTTCGCCTCCGCGCTCAACCAGTTCGCTCGCGGGCGGCACATCCTGGCCGCGGCGCGGGATCGCGGGCGGCACGAGCCGCGGCTCGTGGGGCGGCGGGCGTCCGCGCCGACGAGCGCGCCGCGGTTCGCCAAGGAGGTCGGGGCGTGGGCGGTGCCGCTGCCCACCATCGACCCGCAGGTGGTGCTGCGTTCGGCGCGGGCCCTGGAGCGGTACGGGCCCGACTTCCGCTACCGCCACTACGCGGCCGTCGAGCGGTTGCCGATCGCCCTGGGCGGGGTCGCCGCCGTCGGCACGGTGTTCGCGGCCGCTCAACTGCCGCCCGCGCGGCGCTGGCTGTCCGAACGGATCAAGCCCGGCGAGGGGCCGAGTGCCGCGCTGCGGAGGAAGAGCTGGTTCTCGGTGCGGTTCGTGGGCGAGGGCGGTGGACGCCGGGTGTTCACGGAGGTCGCGGGCGGTGACCCCGGCTACGGCGAGACGGCCAAGATGTTCGCCGAGTCCGCGCTGTCCCTCGCCTTCGACGACCTGCCGAAGACGGCCGGGCAGGTCACGACGGCGGTGGCGATGGGCGACGCCCTCATGGAACGACTTCGCGAGGCGGGGATCACGTTCCGGGTGGCTGCCTCCCGGTAGGGACCGCGACCGCGGGCCCAGCCGCCTCATGGACCGATGCGGCCCCTTCCGCATCGGCCAGGAGATCAGCGGCCTCAAGGAGGCGTTGCCCCAGCAACTGCGCGGCCTCCCGCAACTCAGGGGGTTCGACGATACGGAAGGGCGCCTGAAGGGCGGTGAGTTGTCGGGCGTACCACGCGGGCTCGTCGGTGGTCGCGAGGAGGCGGCTGCGCTCGGGGCCGAGCGCTTCGAGGCGGCCGAGGCTGCGCGGCAGCCATCGGGCGACCCTGGCCACCGATGCCTCGATGACGACCTCCACCCGGTACTTCCAGCCCTCGGACAGGTGCTCTTCAAGGGTGCGTACGGCGTCGAGGTCGGCCGGCGGGATGAACGTGTCCGCGAGGACGTCGGCCGCGACCACCCGGTCGACGCGGAGGGCCCGTCGGGCGTTCCTCGTGCGCGACCAGCACAGGAGGAACCAGCGGCCGTCGCGTACGACGACGGCCCACGGATCGACCTCCATGACCCGATCCCGTCCGGGCCCCATGCGATAGCCGAGGCGCAGCCGGCGCGACGAGGCGCAGGCTCCTGCGCAGTGCTCCTGATGCCCTGTGCATCCTTGGTGCGACTGGGTATCACGGGGTTGTGCTCAATTTGGTGCGATCAGGCTTTTGTCGCACTTTCCAGTGATGGTGCGTCTGCGAGGTGCAGGAGCGTGATGGTGCGCCCGGTAGCGTGCGTGTCACTGCGAGGCCGGTGGGAGCAGCAATCACGATTCCGGTCTCCTTGAGAATCCGCCCCGTGCCCAGGAAAGCGACGCGGGGTCCCCGCCCCCGCCCGGGTCCACACCGGAGCGAAAAGCGTCCGGCGGGGCGGACACCGCAGCCTCCGAATCGCCGCAGCCGACGGCGCCACAGGCGGCAGGTACCGCACACGATGAGCACCCGCACCGCACCCGGCGGCGACGGCCCACGGTCCACCGGCAGGCCTCCACACCCCGCCCGGCACGACGGACCGCTTCCCCGCATCCATGAAAACCCAGGACCGCCCAGGGAACCTCAGCTCATCAGCGACGCTAGTGTCGCGCCGTATGAGCGACGACACCATGACGACGGTTCTCCGGGAACCACCGATCGACGGCAGCGAGATCGACACCCTCCTGGGCGCCCTGGAACGCCAGCGCCGAACGTTGGCCTGGAAGTGCGGCGAACTCGACGCGGCCGGGCTGGGCGCGCGGCTCGGCCCGTCCTCGGTGACCCTGGGCGGCCTCCTCAAGCACCTCGCCCAGGTCGAGGACGAGATGTTCCAGGTGCGGCTCCACGGTCGGGAGCCGTCGGCTCCCTGGGACGCCGTCGACTTCGAGGCGGACCCCGACTGGGACTGGCGCTCTGCCGCCGACGACTCGCCCGAACAACTGCGCGCGCTCTGGGGCGAGTCCGTCGCCCGCTCCCGCGCGGCCGTGGCCGAGGCGCTCACGACAGGCGGCACCGAGCGGCCCGCGCACTTCACCACGGCCGACGGCAGGTCCCCGACCCTGCGCTACCTGCTCGTCGTCATGATCGAGGAATACGCACGGCACGTCGGTCATGCCGACCTCCTGCGGGAGGCGATCGACGGGCTCGTCGGAGAGGACCCGCCGCAGTGAGAAACCAGGAGGCTGCGACCACCGCGCCGACCATCGAGCACATCGCGCCCGACCGGCTCAGGGTCGTGCCTGCCGACCGCCGCAGAAGTGCCTACAAGGGCCAACCCAGCACCGTGTAGATCATCCCGCCGATCCAGGCGAGTCCGGCGATCACGGAGAGGAGCAGTGCGGCCATCACGACACGCTCGACCGGCTGGGAGGCGGTGGCGGCGGGCTTCGAGGAACGGTGCGTCGTCATGGGGTACAGCTTGCCGATCATGGCGACGGCACCACATCCGTACAGGTACTCAGAGAACGTACTCAGTCATCGGGTGGGGTCTCTGAGGCAGTTGCTTCCTGCAAGGCCTGCCTGCAGAGAGAGTCCGCGCGGCGGGTGGACTCCGGCAGGCGGTACTTCGAGGCGAGCGCGAGGGTGTGCGCGCACGCGTTGTCGAGGCTCATCCGGTGGCCGACCGAGACGAACACCGGCTTGATGCCGTCCTGGGTGCGCAGCGCACGGCCGACCTCCTCGACACCGCCGCCTTCGCCCGCGAGAAGCGGGGACGTGCTGCCGCGCCGGGCGCCCGGCTCCTCGTAGGAGAAGGTGAACGGGTTCTTGGCCACCCCGATGGTGGGAAGCCCGGTGAGTACGCCGAGGTGGCTGGCGAGGCCGAAGCGGCGCGGGTGGGCCAGGCCGTAGCCGTCGCAGACGACGAGCCCCGGCGCGCAGGCGAGCGCTTCGAGCGCGGCCAGCACGGTCGGGATCTCGCGGAAGGCGAGCAGTCCGGGAACGTACGGGAAGGAGATCTGTCCGACGGCGGTGGCCGCGGCGACGACGTCGAGGGTCGCCGCGTCGAGCACGACGGCCGCGGCGACGACGACGTCGCGCTCGTCGTCGTACGCCACGTCGACCCCCGTCACCCTGCCGGTGCCAGGCCGCGGTCCCGGTTCGTCGAGCACCACGCGCCCCCGCAACTCGTCCTGCACGGCGCGGGCCTGCTCCTCGGTCGCGGGCCAACCCGCGGGAATGCCTACGGTGTGAGAAGCGGTGTTCGTGACGGTCTTCATGGTGGTGACGAGCGTACGGGGTGTCACTGGTCGCCGAGTGCGCGCCGCAGCTGCTCCTTGTTCATGTCCGAGCGGCCGTGGATATTTCGGCGCTTGGCCTCCTCGTACAACTGGTCGTAGGTGGGCCCCTGGGCGCCCTGGTGGGAGCGCAGGCCGCCGCGCCTGCCGGACGAGATGTCCTGGGTGGACGTGCGGCTCGCGGTCTTCGACTCGCCGGACCGCGCGCGCTCCTTGTTGACGGTGCGCGCGGCGATCTCCTCGGCGCGTTTGCTGCTCTCTCCCCTGTCGAGCGCGCTCTCCTTGATGTGCTCGTACTGGCGTTCCCGCTTGGGGCTCGATCCACGGGGCATGGCTGATCACTGCTCCCTTCGCTTCACGAGTACCCGTTGCCTCAGGGCCCACACCGCACGGGTCAGCGTTCCAGGCGTGCCACCCTGCCCTTCTCGCCGGAGGCCCAGCAGCCCAGGTCGGAGGTGCAGTCGACGGTGTCGTACGAGCCGCTGTCGAGGGTGTGCCAGGTGCGGCCGGCGTCGGTCGTGAGGTCGGTGCCGGTCGGGCCGACCGCGAGTGCGACGGTGCGGCTGTGCGGGAGCCAGCTGACACCGGAGCGGTACGCGGGCGGCGGCTGTGCGGCAAAGGCCCAGGTGCGGCCGACGTCGGAGGTGAGCGCCGCCGCCTGGGGTGACGCCTGGTCGGCTCTGTAGTCGCCGCCGACCGCGAGGCCGTGGACACGGTCACGGAAGGCCAGGGCGAAGACACCGCGCGCCGGGTCGCCCGCCGGGATCGGCGTGTCGGTCGCCTTCCAGGTCAGTCCGCGGTCGGAGGAGTGCAGCACGCGCGCGCGTGCAGCGCCGCCGGTGGCCAGCCACACATCACGTGGCCCCGCACTCACCAGGCACTGCCCGCTCGCCGCGAAGCCCGCCTCGCCGTCCTGCGCCGCGGGCATTCCGTCGTTGGGCAGCACCTTCCAGGAACGTCCGCCGTCGCTGGTGGACAGGATGCGGAACTTCCCGTCCACGGGGTCGCTCATCGCCAGCCCGTGGCGCCGGTCGAAGAAGGTCAGGCAGTCGTAGAAGGCCTTCGCGTCGGTGTTGCGGAAGGACTCCGTCCAGGTCGCGCCGCCGTCGTCGGTCCTGAAGACCCGGGAGGCCTCGCCCTCGCCGATGGCCAGGACCACGGCGCGCCGCGCGTCGAACGCCTCGATGTCCCGGAACTCCAGTTCGGCGGCGCCGGGCGGCGAGACGTTTCGCCAGCTCGCGCCGCCGTCGGTGGTGCGCAGCACGGTGCCCTTGGAGCCCGCCACCCAGGCGGTGTCCCGGGTGACGGCCGACAGGCCGCGAAACCGTACGTCCGTGCCGCTGTCCTTGAGTTTCCAGTGGGCCGCCTTCCCCGCCTCGTGCGCCTGCGCGGGCGGCGCCATGAGCGCGGCGGCGAACGCTGCCGCGCACAGTCCCACGGTGACCACCCGACTCGTACGTCTCGACTTCCCCAAGCCCCTCATGGCGGGCGAAGCTAGCCCACTCCCCGGCTGCCGTCCAGATGCCCTCCGCGGGAACCCGGAGGCCTCCGTGAGTGTCCTCTTCGGTATCCCCGGCATGACGGGACCGGAAGGGGACCATCGCAGTGAATGAACTCGGTGACAGAGGTCACTCGGGTTGCAGGTGCACTCGATGGCCCATTCTTTCGTCTCTTCAATTGCCTGGCCTCATTCGCCCGGAGTAGGTCCAGCCGTCACAAGGGAGCAAGGCGTTGTCCACCGTCATCGAGCAGCCCGTAGAGGCCCGCCTCGTCGCCGCCGCGCCGCGGATGCCGAGCATTCCCGCAACGCTCCAGTACGACCGACGCGACCCCTTCGCCATCCGTATGACCTTCCCCGCCCCGGCCACGCTGGAGGGAGTGGAGGTCTGCTGGACGTTCGCACGCGAGCTGCTCGCGTCCGGCATGGAGGAGGCGGTCGGGTACGGCGACGTACGTGTGCGGCCGTACGGCTACGACCGCACCGTTTTGGAGTTCCGCGCCGTCGAGGGCACTGCCGTGGTGCATGTGCGCTCGGGCGAACTGCAGCACTTCCTGCGGCGCACCACCGAACTGGTGCCCGTCGGGCTCGAGCATCTGCAAGTGGATCTGGACCACGACCTGGCGGAGCTGATGCGGGGCACCTGCTGAGCCTCCCCTCAGCGACTGCCGCCCGCTGGAGAGTTGAGCTCGGTGTAGTCGAGCCCACCGCGCAGCGAGTCACAGGTCCCCGCGCTCAGCAGCTCCCGCGCGGCGCGGCGGACCACGGCGTGCGCGGCCAGAGCGATGCTCGAACCCACGCTGATCCGGGCGACGCCGAACGCGGCCGGCTCGGCGACGGGCGGCGCGTCGGGACCGACCAGCACATTGAGCGGGCCCTCGACGCCCGCCACGAGTGACGTGAGCGTCGCCGGGCCGACGGTCCCGGCCTGCTCGACCAGGAGCGCGCTCATCGTGTCTCAGGCGTTGGGCAGGACGAGCGGGCGCCCGGGCACGTGCAGGGCGCGGAAGGCGAGGGCGGCTTCCTGGCGGGGGTTCGGGTTCGTCATGGGGCGATTCCGTCACCTGGTGCGCGCCGGGGCCGGCAGGAATGCGACCTGTACGTGAGGTGGGCGCCCGGAGGCTGCTCCCCTCTCTTCGTACCGCTCAGCCGCTGGTCGCCGCCGTCGTGGCCGCCGTCGTCGA
Organism: Streptomyces sp. NPDC048275; assembly: GCF_040652275.1. NCBI lineage: Bacteria > Bacillati > Actinomycetota > Actinomycetes > Kitasatosporales > Streptomycetaceae > Streptomyces > Streptomyces sp. NPDC048275. Next base: position 106,207 of record NZ_JBEZLR010000002.1, on the reverse strand, counting down.
CGCCGCGATCACCGCCGTGCGCACCTCCTGGATGACCCGCTTCAGCGCCGGGGCCGCCGCTCCGCTGCGGTCGGTCAGCTCCTCGATGCGCTGCTTGTGCACTCGGCGCTCCTTGCCCGGGGCGAGGGTGCGGAGTTCGGCCGCGACGGCGAGGGCGACGAGTGCCGCATCACGGTCGGCGATCTCGTCGACGGGCACCGGGCCGTGCAGCACCTCCCGTGCCTCCTCCTGAAGCGCGTCCACCACGGTCACGCGATCCAGCTGGTAGTCCACGGACGGGAAGAGCCCGAGCACCCGCTTTTTCTCGGCCCTTAGGTATCCCTCGGCCGCGAGCTGTGCGCGCACGGCGTCGAGGGTGACGTGCGCCCGCAGCGTCACCCACGCCTTCCACTTCCGCGGCCGGGACTCCTCGACGAGTTCCAGGAGTCCGTCGAGCACGAGGTCCCCCGTGCGGGCATCGATGTCGACCGGCGTGGCGATACCGTCCACATCGGTGAGCAGTCCGCGCTGGGCCAGTTCGGTGAGGGCGCCCGCGCGCACCAGGTGGTGGAGGTGGGTCGCACCGGTGACCTTGAGCCTCGTGGTGTCCCAGGCCAGCAGATAGAGCCGGACGGGGAGCGAGAGCGAGCCGTTCGGCACAAAATCTCCTTCGCGTCGTCGGGGCCACGTTAATCCTTTGACAGCCTCCAGGGCCGCTCCTACGGTGTAGAGCGGTCCTATTGTCGTCGATCGGAGAAGGACGTTGCTCGTCTGAGGTCTGAGACACCGCGTCACACACAGCCGGCTCTCTCCGGTCCTGTGTGCGCAGCGTGCGACCTCGGCGTACGAGCCGTCCTCCGGTACAGGGCCTTTCTGCTTCCCTCCGGCCTGGATTCGTCGTCAGCCACCTCGCGGTGTCCCGAACGCGTGCCCCTGACCACACCCAGCAACCGCGAGGCTTATATGTCTACCTTCCCCACCTCCATCACCTGTACCTCCCTCTCCTTCGTCTGGCCGGACGGAACCACCGTCTTCGACGACCTCCAGATCGCCTTCGGCCCCGGCAGGACCGGTCTCATCGGCTCCAACGGATCGGGAAAATCCACCCTGTTGAAGCTGATCGCGGGCGAACTCGCCCCGGTCGACGGCGCGATCCGCGTCGCGGGCGAGATCGGCTATCTGCCGCAGAACGTCACGCTCGACACCGGTCTGCGGGTCGACGAGGCGCTCGACATCGCCGCGATCCGCGCCGCGCTGCACGCCATCGAGGCGGGCGACGTGGCCGAGGAGCACTTCGAGGTCGTCGGCGACGACTGGGACGTCGAGGAGCGGGCACTCGCCATGCTCGGTGAACTCGGGCTCGGGCACATCGAGTTGGACCGCACCATCGGTGAACTGTCGGGCGGTGAGTCAGTGCTGCTGCGGCTGGCCGCGCTGCTGCTGCGCCGACCGGACGTACTGCTGCTGGACGAACCCACCAACAACCTCGACCTGTACGCCCGGCGGAGGCTGTACGCGGCCGTCGAGGCCTGGTCCGGGGTCATGGTCGTGGTCAGCCACGACCGCGAACTCCTGGACCTCGTCGACCAGATCGCGGATCTGCGCTCCGCCGAGGTCACCTGGTACGGAGGCAACTTCTCCGCGTACGAGGAGGCGCTCGCCGGCGAGCAGGAGGCCGCGGAGCGCATGGTGCGCGTCGCCGAGGCCGACTTGAAGAAGCAGAAACGCGAACTGGTCGACGCCCAGGTCAAGTTGGCCCGACGCAAGCGGTACGGGCAGAAGATGTTCGAGCAGAAGCGGGAACCGAAGATCGTCATGGGTGCGCGCAAACGGGCGGCTCAGGAGTCCGCCGGCAAGCACCGCATCATGCACGAGGAGCGGCTCGCCGAGGCGAAGGAGCGTCTCGACGACGCGGTGGAGGCCGTACGGGACGACGACGAGATCCGCGTCGACCTGCCGTACACGGCCGTGCCGCCCGGCCGCACCGTCCTCACGCTGGAGAACCTCGAGCTCAGGTACGGCGCACGCGTGAACGGCGTGTTCGACCTGCGCGGGCCCGAGCGGATCGCGCTGATCGGGCGCAACGGCGCGGGCAAGACCACGCTGCTGCGGACGATCGCCGGGGAGCTGGACGCGGTGTCCGGCGGGGCGTGGGTCCATGTGCCCCTGCGGTTCCTGCCGCAGCGGCTCGATGTCCTCGACGACGAGCGGACCGTCGCCGAGAACGTGGCCCGCTTCGCGCCGGCCGCCACCAACAACCGGATCCGGGCGCGCCTCGCCCGCTTCCTGTTCAAGGGGGCGCGGGCCGACCAGCGGGCGGCGACGCTGTCGGGCGGCGAACGCTTCCGGGCGGCGCTCGCGGCACTGATGCTGGCCGAGCCCGCGCCGCAGCTCCTGATGCTCGACGAGCCGACGAACAACCTCGACATGGCGAGCGTCCGGCAGCTGACCACGGCACTGGAGTCGTACGAGGGCGCGCTGATCGTCGCCGGTCACGATGTGCCGTTCCTGGAGTCGATCGGAATCACACGCTGGCTGCTGCTGGAAGGAGGAGAACTGAAAGAAACCACGCCGGAAGCTGTCGGGTATCCGACATAGCGCCGGGCCCGGGGGCTGTCTAACCTCGGTGCCAGGGGCGACCGCGCATCTGATTCGGGAGTTGCCCGATCTCCGTCCGGGAGCGCCGTACGCCAGGCAGAGGCAAGGGCTTTTGCGCGCGCGGGCGGCGCTGCATGATGTTGCGCCGACGCCCTCTGCCGATTCGGAGAACCCCTCGTGCCCAGCCAGAAAGCCCTCATCCGCCGGCCCAGCCCCCGTCTCGCCGAGGGGCTGGTCACGCACATCGAGCGCGAGAAGGTGGACGTCGACCTGGCGGTCGAGCAGTGGGAGGCGTACGCGGAGGCGCTGCGCACGCATGACTGGGAGACCGTCGAGGTCGATCCGGCCGACGACTGCCCCGACTCGGTGTTCGTCGAGGACACCGTGGTCGTCTTCCGCAACGTCGCGCTGATCTCCCGCCCGGGCGCCGAGTCCCGGCGCGGCGAGACCGCCGGGGTCGAGGAGGCCGTCGCCCGGCTGGGCTGCTCGGTGAACTGGATCTGGGAACCGGGCACCCTGGAGGGCGGCGATGTCCTGAAGGTCGGCGACACGGTGTACGTGGGCCGCGGTGGCCGCACCAACGCGGCCGGGGTCCAGCAACTGCGGGCGGCCCTCGAACCGCTCGGGGCGCGGGTCGTCGCCGTACCCGTGAGCAAGGTGCTGCATCTGAAGTCGGCGGTCACCGCGCTGCCCGACGGCACGGTGATCGGGCATGAGCCGCTGGTGGACACACCGTCGCTGTTCCCGCGCTTCCTGCCGGTGCCGGAGGAGTCCGGTGCGCACGTCGTGCTGCTCGGCGACGGAAAACTGCTGATGGCGGCGAGCGCCCCGAAGACCGCGGAACTGCTCGCGCGCCTCGGCCACGAACCGGTTCTGGTGGACATCAGCGAGTTCGAGAAACTCGAAGGGTGTGTGACATGCCTCTCAGTACGACTTCGAGGGCTGTACGCCTGAACGAGTGATCGAGACGCCCGTCCGGCCTCGGAATCCGCGATCGCGGGGCGGGTCCACGGCGGTCCCGGCCGGGTCCAAAGGTGCGCCGCACCCCCTTGAAGACCCCCGCTGATCAGGCACTCTTTACACTGCGCTTAACCTACGGTTTCGTAACCTACGGTTTCGTAGCCTACGATGCCGTAGGTTTCGTCCCCGCTCAGTACTTTCCCGTCCCCTGGAGTACCCGTGACGATCACTTCTCCCCACCTTGGCAGCCCGTCCGCCGCCTGGACCGATGCTCGGCTGCTGTACGCGCTGGAGGAAGTGGTCGAGACGGAGCTCAACCGCCACCTGAAGGTGGCCAAGGACTGGATGCCGCACGAGTACGTGCCGTGGGGCGACGCCCGTAACTTCCCCGGCTTCTTCGAGGACGGCGATGCCTGGGACAAGGAGCAGTCCAAGGTCACCGAGCTCGGCCGGATCGCCCTGGTCGTCAACCTCCTCACCGAGGACAACCTGCCGAGCTACCACCACGAGATCGCCTCGCTCTTCGGCCGTGACGGCGCCTGGGGCACCTGGGTGCACCGCTGGACCGCCGAGGAGGGCCGCCACGGCATCGTGATGCGCGATTACCTGCTCGCCTCCCGCGCCGTCGACCCCGACAAGCTCGAAGCGTTCCGCATGCAGCACATGAGCGAGGGCTTCGAGTCGGACAACCGCCACTCGATGCTGCACTCCGTCGCGTACGTCGCCTTCCAGGAGCTCGCGACGCGCGTCTCGCACCGCAACACCGGCCACCAGTCGGGCGACCCGGTCTGCGACCGCATGCTGGCGCGCATCGCGACCGACGAGAACCTGCACATGGTCTTCTACCGGAACCTGCTGAAGGCCGCGTTCGAGCTCGCCCCCGATCTGACCATGCAGGCCGTGCGGGACGTCATCGTCAACTTCCGGATGCCCGGTCACGGCATGCCCGGCTTCGAGCGGGCCGCCGCGCAGATGGCCATCGGCGAGGTCTACAACATGCGCATCCACCACGACGACGTGCTGCAGCCGGTGCTGCGCCACCTCAAGGTCCTGGAGATCGACGGCCTCGGCCCCGAGGGCCTGCAGGCCCAGGAGGAGCTCGGCTTCTTCATGGGCGGCCTGGACGCGGAGGCCGCGAAGTTCGACGAGAAGCTCGCGGCCCGCAAGGCACGGATGGCGGCACGCGCGAGCGCGTAGTACCGCCCCCTCAGCCCCTCTTTCTTTTCACTCGTACGCCGTCACCTGGTCCAGCGCCGCGTCCCGCACGTCGGCCACCGGGTGGCGGCGCAGTGCTCTCAGCCGCTCCCGCCAGGGGGCGGCCCAGCCCGTGCGGGCGCCCATCGCCTCCGTGACGGCCACGGCGAGCAGACCCTCGCCGTACCCGCCGTGAGCGGTCGACCGCCGTACCGCGGCGAGCAGCACCTCGGGATCCCCCTCGGACGGCCTGCTCTGCAACCGCTGCCCCAGCTCCTTGGCGGTCCGCACGGCGAGCGCCGGCCGGCCCTCGGTGAGGGCTGCCAGCCGCTCCAGCCGCACCGGATCGGTGTCCAGATCCAGGTGAAACACCGTGATCGCGGCCGCCTGCGGTACGAAGGCGTCGTACCCGGCGAGCAGTTCACCGGCGGCGAGGGCCACGGGACGGATGGGTCCCGGGACCAGCCTGGCCTCCCGGGCGAGGCCCGCGACGAGGTGGTCGACGCGCTGCCGGGCCGGTCGATCGCGTCGCTCGTCGGCATCGGCATACCCGTCACCTTGCGCAGCGGTCTCCGCCTCGGCCAACGCCCTCAGCGCCCGCTCCAGTGCCAGGCCACCGCGTGGTGAGCCCGCCGCCGCGGTCACCAGACCGCTCGCCGCCGCGCGCCAGTTCGTGCGCTGCGTCAGGTCGGCGATGGCGTCGGCGAGGACCGTCGGGGCCTGCGGGGACCAGGGCACCCAGCGGGCCAGCGCGTCGAAGGCGAGTCCGGCGGTCTCCGGGTCGTCGGTGGCGGACACGTCGCGTACCAGCCGGGCGTACCGCTCGCGGTGGGGTTCGGGCAGTTCCCACGGGGACACCCGGAGGACCGCGGTGCGCAGCACCGGTTCGGCGCCGGCGGCGTCGCGCAACAGTCCCCACACCGCTTCCTCGGCGAGCAGGCCGCCCGCGAAGGCCACGATGGCGGCGCGGACGTCGACGTGGGTGCCCGGCGCCGCGTACGCCTCGGTCAGCAGCGCCGCCGCCCGCGGCACCGGCAGTCGCACGGCGGCGAGCCGGGCGGCCTCCTTGCGACTGGTCACCTTGGCGCGCGGCGCGAACAGCACCGCGCGCAGTTGCTCGGCAAGGCGCGACGGCGCCGCGTACCGGGACGCCTGGGTGGCGGCGTACACGGCGACCCGCGCCCGCTCCGTGCCCGCGTGCGCCAGCAGCTCGGGCAGTGTGTCGGCGGGCCGGTCGGTGCGGGCGAGCGCGGCCAGGGCCGCTTCGGCGAGCACCACGTCCGGGGAATCCGTCCAGTGACGTACGAGATCGGCGCCCGTGTCCGGGACGAGCGCGCTCTGCATGACGGCTGCGGCCCGCTGGTACAGCGGCAGCCCGGCGTCCTCGGCCTCCGCCGCCAGCTGCCGGGCCACCGCGAGCTGTTGACGCGGTACCCAACGCCGTACGTCGCGGTCCACCGGTACGGTCCAGGGGGTGCCCTTGGTCAGAAAGCGCCCGTACGGCGGGGCGTCGGCCAGCAGCAGGTCGAGCAGATCGGTGCGGCGCCGGGTGACGACCTGGAGGACGGGCCACAGCGCACCCGCGGACGGTTCGAGCGCGAGGATACGCGCCACCCGCTCGTCCCGGGTCGCGGGCGGCTCCAACCAGAGCTCGACCGCGCTGCGCACGGTCGTGTCGTTGCCGTACCGGATGGCCTGCCACAGGAGTTCCTGCAGCTCGGGCATGCCGGCGGCGCGGCGCCCCGCCGCGCGGGCGAGCGCGAAGGCGAGGCTGTAGTCGGACTTCTCGGCGCCCGCCTCGATCCAGGGGCGCAGCGCCTCGTACACCTGGTGCTCCTGGCCGCGGCGCAGCCTCGCGTCGAGCCGGCCGAGGTCGGCGCCGCCGGTGTTGCCGGATATCCGGACCAGGGTGCGCAGCGCCCAGTTCACCAACTCCCGTCGCCCGCCCGCCGCGTGCTCGCGCAGGACGGCGAGGGCGAGCCGGCCGAGGTGCTGCCGGGTGGCGGGCGAGGAGTCGCGGGCCTCGACGGCGTCCGCGGCGATCCGGTCGAGGTGCGGTTCGGCGTCCTCGGTGAACAGCGCGGGCCGGACCTCGGACAGGGCGTGGAGCGCGGCGGAGCGGACCGGGTCCTGCTCGTTGCGCAGCCGTCCCATGTCCTCCAGTACGGAGGTGACGGCCGCGGGGTCGCCTGAGCGGGCGGCGTTGCGGATGAGCAACGGCCAGGCCTCGGCGCGGTCTTCGGCGGCCGGGCGCCGGGTGGCCTCGACGAGCCGTTCGCGCACCTCGGCGACGGGCAGGAAGGACTCGGCGAGCAGCAGGGAGTTCCAGCGGGCGCCGCGTTCGCGGGCGACGGCGGCCATCCGTCGGGCCTCCTCGGCGACAGCACTGCGCGGCAGCACTTCGAGGATGACCGTGTCGATGGTGACGTGTCCGGCTCCGCGGTCTTCCTCCGCGCTCCGGTAGAAGGCGTGGCGTCGGGCGGGCGGCAGCGCCTTCAGGAGCGGCGCGAGATCGCCCCACTCTGCCAGGACCTGGCCGTAGGCGGCGAGTTCGGGCGCGCCGGAGCGGGCCAGTCTGCGCAGCACCGCGGGGCCCAGGGCCCGACTGCGGCGCGCGGCGATTTCACCCGGTGTGAGCAGCAGCTTCAGGCAGCGGCTCGCGTCGGCCGCCGCGAACGCTCCGAAGTGGTCGTGGAACAGGTGGGGAACGGCGCCCGGCCGGAAGCGTTCGAGCAGGTCCAGCACGCGCAGTGGCTCCGCGGGGACCGTGGCGGCCACGCCCGGTGCGTACCGGCCCCACCAAGTGGCTCGCAAAGCCTCGGGCAGCGCCGTCAACTCCCCTTCCGCGACGTCGAGAAGCGGGCCGGGATGCCGCTTGGCGAGCGTCTTCCACCCGCTGACGGCGTGGAAGAGTTCGGGGAGCAGACGGGCGACCGTCTCCGGGGCGCAGGCGGGCAGCAGCCATGCCGCGTCCGCGTCGCCCCAAGCCTGCCGCCGGCCTTCCAGCAGCCGGTCGGCGAGCGCGGTCCGCCGCCCCGCGACGATCGCGCCCAGCAGCTGTCTGCGGACCACTTCCGGGGCGTCCTCGAGCGCCGACTCGTAGGCGGAGTCGGGTACTTGGAGGCTTTCGGCGACGCGCAGCGCGTGTCCGCGCACGAAGCTGTCGGGGTCGGCGATACGGTCCGCGATCCATTCGGCGTCCCGGACGACGGACGCCGCGACGACGGCGATCCCGCGACCGTACGGTCCGCGGCTTTCGAGCTCCTCCAGAACCGGCCGCAGCGGCGCCACCTCCCTGACCATCAGGGCGAGCTCGCGCATGCGGTGCGGGAACGGCAGCGGATCGAGGACGTTCAGCAGACTCTCGGCGTACTGCTGCGGGGTGCGGGACATGCGGGGGATTCTGCCTGCTGAAAGCCATGCGGCGTACCTCATTTACCGTGCGGACGGCCGGGCCGCTGCAGAATCATGCGCCCATGCAGGACAACAGCGCGTCGGGACAGGCGGTCGGGTTCCTGCTGGGTCTGATCGGGTCCGACGACGCGGAGGCGGTGCGGTGACGGATCGGGGCGCCGCACCCGCCCGTCCTGGCCGCAGGGCCTACTCAGCCGTCCTGGCCGCAGGCCTACTCAGCCGTACGCCTGAGGCTCATCCTCTCCTTCTCGGAAAGGCCACCCCAGACCCCGAAGCGTTCGTCGTTGTTCAGGGCGTACTGGAGGCAGGCGGAGCGCATCTCGCACATGCCGCAGATGCGCTTCGCCTCCCGCACCGAGCTGCCCGGCTCGGGAAAGAAGAAATCGGCCCCGGTCTGCGCGCACAGTGCCTGGTTCTGCCAGTCGATGTCGGCCGGGGCGATGGTGTCGGTGTGCATGGCGAAGATCGTGCCGCGCGGCGAAAAACGTTCGATCAACGCGGGATCAACGCCGTGTTCCGATGCCGCCGACGGCCCCGATGATGGCCCCGCCGGACGCGGAAGGGCACGGCGGCGCGCGGGAGGCGTGAAAACAAGGCGAACCTCGCCGGTCACCCAGAGCAACCGCGGCCGTCGCACAGATCCGCGGCGGGCGGCCCGGCGGCCATTGTCAGTGGGCGGTGCAAGACTCGGCAGTGCAGGCAACGGGACCTCTCGAAGGAGGGCAATCATGCTCACCACCCGCTTTGTCACCGGCGCCCCGAACTGGCTCGATGTCGGCACCCCCGACATCGAGGGCGCCACTTCCTTCTACGGGGACCTCTTCGGCTGGCGATTCCAGTCCGCGGGGCCCGACGCCGGTGGCTACGGCTTCTTCCAACTCGCCGGAAAGACCGCCGCGGGCGGCATGCAGACCACCGAGGAGCAGGGCCCGCCTTCCTGGACCGTGTACTTCCAGAGCCCTGACGCCGATGCCACCGCCAAAGCGGCCGAGCAGGCCGGGGGCAGCGTGATCGTTCAGCCCATGGATGTCATGGGCAAGGGCCACATGGCGATCCTCGGCGACGAGGCGGGCGTGCCGTTCGGAATCTGGCAGCCGGGCCAGACCAAGGGCATCGAGGTGGCCGGTGACCCCGGCTCGCTGTGCTGGGTCGAGCTCTACACCGCGGACGAGCCCGCGGCCGCCGCGTTCTACAACTGCGTGTTCGGCTGGACCACTTCGGCCACGCCGTTCCCCGGCGGCACCTACACCTGCATCAACCCCGCGGGGACCGAGGACACGGACATGTTCGGCGGCATCGTCCCGCTGGCCGACGCCCCGACCGAGACGAAGTCCGGCGCGTACTGGCTGCCGTACTTCGAGGTCACCGACACGGACGCGACGGTCAGCAAGGCCCAGGAGCTGGGCGGCACAGTCCGCATGCCCGCCACCGACCTGGAGGGCGTCGGCCGCATGGCCAAGCTCGCCGACCCGTACGGCGCACGCTTCGCAGTGATCAAGAGCGCGCCGCAGGAGAGCTGAGATACGACTCGGTGGGCCCGAAACACGTGGCCCGCCGAGCCGTTCCCGACCGGAGACGAGTGCCACCCACAGGAAGCGGGCCGTCTGCCTCGAGGTGACCGTCACGTCGACGGCATCGGCCCGAGCCAGCTGACCCTCGTACAGCTCGCCCGGGCTGATGCCGGAGGCGAGCCGTGAACCGTGGACCGCGCCGGCAGACGTGCCGATGGCGACATCGGCGCCGGCCCCGGCGGCATCGACCCCGGTCTCGGCGAGTCCGGCGGCTCCCCCGGCCGTCCATGCCCCGCCCCGTCACGCCTCCACCTAAGCGGGGATAACTCCCCACTTCTGCGGTAGACGATAGCATCAGTACTGGGGAGCTGTCCCCGGTACTACCGAGAGGCGAAGTCATGACGGTCGGCGTGAACGGGCCCGATCCGGTACGGCGGCGCGATGCGCGGCGCAACCGCGAGTCGTTGGTCGAGGCTGCCCGTGAGGTGTTCGCCGCACAGGGGCTGCACGCACCGCTTGATGTGATCGCCCGCCGGGCCGGCGTGGGAAACGCCACGCTCTACCGGCATTTCCCCAGCCGCGCCGCACTGGTCGACGAGGTCTTCCGGGACTCGCTCACGCAGACCATGGACGCCGGGGAGCGGGCCAGGACCAGTGAGGAAGCCTGGACAGGTCTGCTGGGCTATCTGGAGACGGTCTTCGCCGGACTGGCCGCCGACCGCGGTACGAACGACCTGATGACCACCCACCTCAAGGGCGTCGACTCCCTTGATGCCGTACACGCCCACAACCGGGAGACCTTGGAGGTGCTCCTGCGCCGCGGCCGTGAACAGGGCACGATCCGCGGCGATCTCACCACCGAGGACCTCCTCTTCACACTGGCCGCGCTCGGCCGCGCCGTCCCGGCCCTCACGACCACGGCCCCGGACGCCTGGCGCCGCCCGCTCACCCTCCTCCTGGACGGCCTGCGCGCCTCCCCCCTCACCTCAGCGCTGCCCGAGCCACCCCTCACCCCGCCCCAACTGGGGGAAGTGCTGGGCAACTTGGGCCCGCACCAAGAGTGACGACAGCGCGGCAACCGGCCAAGGGCTGCCCTAGGCGGAGGCCCGCCGTACCAATGTCGTCGGCAGCACCACGCTGGAGGGCCCGCCGCCCGGACTCCCCTTACCGGTCCGGTGATCGAGGTCCCGCAGCAGCAGGCGAGCCATCAACCGGCCCATTTCCTCGATGTCCTGACGGACCGTCGTCAGCGGTGGGTCCGTCTGTTCGGCGACGGGCAGCATGTCGTCGAAGCCGATCACGGCGACGTCGTCGGGCACCCGCCGTCCCCGCTCACGCAGGACGCGCAGGGCTCCCGAGGCCGACAGATCGTTCGCGGCGAACACCGCGTCCACATCAGGGCGTCGCTCCAGCAGCTCCCGCATCGCACGCTCGCCGTCCGCGGGCGTGAAGTCGCCCTCGGCGATGAGCTCCGGATCGACGTCGACCATGACGTCCCGGAACCCGTCGAGCCGGTCGACCGCGGAGGTCTGGTCGAGGGCGCCGGTGATGTGCGCGATACGCGTACGGCCGAGTCCGACGAGGTGGCGTACGGCCTCGCGGGCGCCGCCCCGGTTGTCGCAGTCGACGTACACCGTCGACGCGGCGTCACGGGTGCCGTCGGCCCAGCCCGGGCGTCCGCCGAACACGGTCGGCACGCCCGCGCCGTGGATCAGTCCGGGCAGCGGGTCGTCGAGGTGCAGCGAGAAGACGAGCGCGCCGTCGACATGACCGCCGGCGAGATAACGGCCCACGCGTGCGTAGTCGTCGCGCCCCTCCGTGAGCAGCAGCACGAGCTGCGAGTCATGTGCCGTCAACTCCTTGCTGATGCCTCGGAGTTGGAGTGCGAAAAAGGGGTCCGCGAAGACTCGGGTCTCCGGTTCGGCGATCACGACGGCCACCGCGTCGTGGCGCCGGGTGACGAGGCTGCGTGCGGCCTGGTTCGGCACGTACCCGAGCTCTTCGACGGCTCGCCTGACCCGCTCGACGAGCGGCTCCCGCACCCCGTCGCCACCGTTCACGACACGCGACGCGGTGGCCCGGGAGACCCCGGCCCGCGCGGCCACGGCCTCCAACGTGGGGCGCGACACTGTCCCGGTCACCCGTGAGCACCTCCCCAGCGGTTGCGGATCAGGATAGCCGCGCCGCCGCCGTGAGAGCGCTCCCGGATCAACGAAAAGGCTTGCGCCGACGAGCCGTACGGGATGATGATCTCCGCATGACCATGAGAAAGGTCCATGACGCCTGACCGCCCCGCGACCCCACTGGCCGCGTTCGCCCGTCTGCCCCGCTCCTATCGGGACCGGAACATCGCCCACAGCACGATCGACGCCTTCGGGCGCGCGCACTGGCTGCTGACCGAGCGTCCGCCCGAGCCGCGCCGCGAGAAGCCGTACGACGCCGTGGTCGTCACGGTCGGGGACGGACCCCCGTACGAGACACATCTCAGCGCTCTGCGGGCTGCATTCCCCCAGCTCGACGCCCTCCCGGACGGCGGATTCGTCGTCGCGGACACACGCAGCCGGGCGCAAGGGGAACACGTCCAGGTCTTCGACGCCCTCGGACGCCTCTCGTGGACGTTTCGCGTGGGGGACGGAATCGAGCACCTGCTGACCGATGAAGCCGGCGATCTGTGGGTGGGCTACTTCGACGAGGGCGTGTATGGCGACGACGAGCTCAGTTGGCCCGGGCTACGGCGCTGGAGCCACACCGGCGACCCTCTGTGGACGTACCACCCGGCGAACCACGGCGACACGATCAGCGACTGCTACGCGCTCAACGTCAGCGACCGCTCGGCGTGGGTCTGCGCCTACACCGAGTTCTCCCTGCTGGAGATCGGCCCGGACCAGGGTGTGCGAGCCCACGCCAACCAGGTCCGGGGCGCCAGGGGACTGGCGGTCCACGACGGTCGCGTGACCTTCTTCGGCGGCTACGAGCACGAACGCGACCGGCTCGTCATCGGCGAGCTGACGGACACGGGGGTCGCCGCCGTCGCGGAGCGGCGACTCGTCCGCCCCGACGGCACCGACCTCGGTCGCCGCCGCGTCGTCTGCCGCGGGCCACGCATCTACATCCAGGAAGACCCCTTCACGGAGTGGACCGTGCTCGACATCAGCGCCGGCTAATGCTCATGCGGCTCATACCCCGGAATCGTCCCGTCCGTCTTCTTCACCAGGAACAGCCCCACCATCCCCATGTCGGAATGGCTCTGGACGTGACAGTGGTACATCCACGCTCCGGCCCCCACGCCCTCCCCCGCGATCACCTGGAATCCGAAGGAGTCCGCGGGCCCGACGATTTTGTTGTCGATGACCTGGCTCGGGTCGTCGGGGCCGGTCAGCAGCCCCGTCCGGTTGTCGGCCCAGCGGTGACCGTGCAGGTGGAACGTGTGGTAGTACTCGCCGTGCGTGATCATCACGATCTCGACGCGATCACCCACCGTGGCCTCGAAGTTGGGGCCGGAGTGAGCGGGCTTGTTGTTGATCGTCATGTCGTTGAAAACGATGGTGAAGGTCCGGTCGGGGAGGATGTCGCCCTTGCGGCGGACGATCACCGGGCCGTACAGGCCCTTGCGAATACCGCCCGTTCCGTGTTCCGTGCCGACCACATGGTCGTGGTAGTGCCAGTACCCCGCGCTGCCCGCGCGCCACGTGCCGTCCTTGCGGCGGCCGGGCGCGTGGGTGCGCCAGGTGTAGGTGCGGGTGCCGCCCGGCTCGACATCGCTCCTGTTCAACTTCGTTCCGTCGCTGGAGATTTCGTAGTCGAGGCCGTGGACATGCAGGCTCGCCGCCACGTCCATCGTGTTCTCGAACTCGATGTGCAGCGTGTCGCCTTCATTGAGCTCGAGCAGCGGACCGGGAATCGACGCCTTGCCCTTCTCGAAGCCGTAGCCCATCTGCCCGTCGGCCAGTTTCTCGGCGTACAGCTTGATGTGCCGGACCTCGCCGCCGGCCGGAGCGGTCCGCACGGCGTCGCCTGCACCCACCGCCCGAGGAGCCGACGACAACGATGTCACCCCACTTGCGACCGCCGCCCCGCCCAGCAGCATCCGCCGATGGAAGCCACGTCTGTCCATGCCGAACTCCCCACCCTGGTACGGAATTTACGGAGATGAACTGGTGAGACAGTAGTCGCACGACGCCAGTTTATCCACACCCAGGACAAAGTTCGTTCCCTTACGGTCATACCTATTGGCGAGCCGCGAAAAGAGGTCTAGCTTCCTTGGCGCTGTTGCTGTGACCGACGAGGACTGGATGACCACATGCGGCTCCCATCGCATCAAAAACCGTCCGTCTTACGAGGGTTGAGCGCGAGAAGACCCAAAAGCCGACTCCGCGCCTGGGCCACCGCCCTGGCCGCCGGAGCCGTCACCGCGGGGGCACTCTCGGCCCCGCCCGCGAGTGCGGGCCAGGCTCCGGAACCGCCCCTGACAACGATGTCTATCAAGTCGCCACCAGGCGGCGCCAACGTACGGGTGCTGATCTTCTACGGCTCGGCGGCGGCCGGGGACGAGTCACCGGTCGTGAACGCCGGAATCGAAGCCATCGAGAAGATCGGTCTGTCCGGCCCGGCCGCGCAGCATTTCAAGGTCGAGGCCACGGACGACGCCTCGGTCTTCACGCAGGAGACAAAGCTGGGCCGGTTCAATGCCATCGTGTTCCTCACGGGTGGCGGAGATGTCCTCGATCCGGAGCAGGAGGCGGGCCTCGAGGCGTACATGGAGGCCGGCGGCGGTTTCGTCGGCCTCCATGACGCGGCCCGCGCCGAGCCGTACTCGGACTGGTTCACCGGACTCATCGGCGCCCGTCCGGCGACCACCAGCCCGACGAACGTCCAGCGGGCGACCGTTGAGGTCGGCGACCGGCAACATCCCGCCACCAAGGACCTCCCGGTCCAGTGGAAGCGCCCCGACCAGTGGCTCAACTGGGTGAAGAACCCATCGGGCGAGGTACACACCGTGGCTCGGGTGCGCGAGTCGACGTATCAGCCGGGCACCAGCGCGAACGGCTCGGACCATCCGGTGAGTTGGTGCCGCGACTACGACGGCGGCCGCTCCTTCTACACCGGCATGGGCGGCACGGCGGCATCGTTCGACGAGACCGACTTCCGCACGCATCTGCGCGGCGCCCTGCTCTGGACGACCCGCCTCGCGCGGGCCGACTGCAAGGCGACCATCAACGCCAACTACAAGGCGGAGCGCCTGACTCAGCCCAATCAGCCCGGCCAAAGCGACCAGATCGGCGAGCCGCACGGCCTGGTCACCACGCCCGACGGGCGCGTGCTCTACATCGGCCGCGGCGGCGCGGACTCCTCCCAGCCGGTGATCACCGACTGGAACAACCCCGACATCGGCAAGGGCAAGGGCCAGATCCACGTCTACGACCCGAAGACCAAGAAGGTCACCCTGGCGGGCGAGTTGACGGTCTTCGGCAACAAGGGCGGCGGCGACGAGCTGGTCAAGGTCGAGGAGGGGCTGCTCGGCATCGAGGTCGATCCTCGCTTCGAGCAGAACGGCTGGGTGTATCTGCACTACACACCCCACTCCGAGATCAACCGCGACACACGGATGGCCGAGCGCCGCGTCTCCCGCTTCACGCTCGATCCCGCCACCGACAAGCTGGACCTGAGCAGCGAAAAGGTACTGCTCAGTTGGCCGGTGCAGATCCACAGTTGCTGCCACGCGGGCGGTGGGATGGCCTGGGACTCCCAGGGCAACCTGTACATCGCGACGGGGGACAACAACTCCAGCCGCTTCAGCGACGGTTACTCGGGCAACAACCCCCAGCCCAACTACAAGGGCGTGTCGTTCGCTGACGCGCGCCGCACCGCGGGCAACACCAACAACCTCAACGGCAAGATACTGCGCATCCACCCGGAGCCCGACGGCACGTACACGCTCCCGGAAGGCAATCTGTTCACCGGCAAGGAGACCGCCGAGGGCGGCGGCAAGACGCGCGGTGAGATCTATGTGATGGGGGTCAGGAACCCCGCACGCATCTCCGTCGACAAGAAGACCGACACCCTGTACGCCGGGTGGGTCGGCCCGGACGCGGGCGTGCCGTCGACCACCTGGGGCCCCGCCAAGTACGACACCTTCGCCGTCATCACCAAGGCGAGCAACCGGGGTTGGCCCTACTGCATGGGCAACAAGCAGCCCTACCGGGACCGCAATCTGCCCGACCCGACCCGACCGCTCGGCTGGTACGACTGCGATCACCCCAAGAACGAGTCCCCCAACAACGACGGTCTCGTCAACCTCCCGCCGGTCACCGGCAACAACATCTGGTACTCGCCCCAGGGCGGCGCCCCGGACTATCCGCGCGACGCGAACGGCATCCCCTCGTACAAGCAGGAGGAGGCCACCTATCTGCTGCCGTGGCTCAAGGGCGGCGGGCAGGCGGCGATGAACGGCCCGGTCTACCGGTACGACACGACGAGCTCGAGTGACGTCGCATGGCCCTCGTACTGGGACGGCAAGTGGTTCGTCGGCGACTTCTACGACGCCGACCAGCCGCGCAACGCCGTGCTCACCGACCCGAAGACACAAGGAGACGGCGGGCTGCCGATCCACTCGGAGTCGCTGAAGAAGATCGTGCCCATCGGCAACGACGGCATCAAGAACCTCATGGACTGGAAGTTCGGACCGGACGGCTCGCTGTACGTCCTCGACTACGGGCGCGGCTTCTTCACCTCGGACTCCAAGTCGGCGCTGTGGAGGGTCACATACACCGGTGGCGGGGCGACCCCGGTCGCCGATCAGCTGGCAAGGGAGGCACAGTGATGCGCCAACGAAGAATCTGGACGGGTTTGCTCGCCGCGCTGCTGATGCTGCTCGGGCTGCCGGCGATGTCCGCCGTCGGGCAGAGCGAAGCCCCGGCACGTACGGCCGCCGCCCAGGTGCTCACCTGGACGGCGGGCGACGACATCACCCGGTACATGTCGGCGCCCACGACGGCGGTGGCGGGAGCGACGACGATCGTCTTCGAGAACAGCGCGGCGACCGGCAACACCACCGGTATGCCGCACACCCTGACGTTCGAGACCTCCGATCCCGAGTTCAACAACGACGTCCAGCTCAACATCCTCGCCAACCCGAACGACGACCAGGGCGGCCGCCACACCGCCGAGGTCACGCTCACCCCGGGCCGCTACTTCTACCACTGCACGATCCCCGGCCACGGCCAGATGCAGGGCATCCTCGTCGTGACCGAGGGCGGCGGCGACGACACGACGGCACCCGAGACGTCGGCGAGTGTGAGCGGTACGCAGAACGCGCAGGGGCAGTACGTCGGTTCGGCGAGCGTGACGGTCAACGCGACCGACGCGGGCGGTTCCGGCGTCGACCGGATCGAGTACGCGATCGGCGACACGGGAGCGTGGCAGCCGTACACCGCGCCCGTCGTGTTCGATCAGGTCGGCAGCCACACCGTTCGCTACCGGGCCACGGACAAAGCCGGCAACGTGGCCGGGGAGAAGAGCGTCTCGTTCACGGTGGTCGCCCCGCCGTCCGACGACACGACACCGCCCGAGACCTCGGCGACGGTGAGCGGTGAGCGCAACGCCGAGGGGGCCTACCTCGACATGGCCACGGTCACCGTCTCGGCCTCCGACACCGGCTCGGGAGTCAACACGATCGAGTACGCGGTCGACTCCGGTGCCTGGCAGCCGTACACCGGTCCGGTGATGGTGCATCAACTCGGCGCGCGCACCGTGCACTACCGCGCCACCGACAAGGCGGGCAACGTGTCCGCCGAGAAGAGCGTCTCGTTCACGGTGGTCGCGCCACCCACTCAGGACACGACGCCACCGGTGACCGGGGTGACCGTCGACGGAACACGGAACTCCGGCGGGGCGTACGTCGGGAACGCCAAGGTGACCGTGAGCGCCACGGACGAGCACGGTTCGGGGGTCGCCGTGATCGAGTACTCGCTCGACGGCGGACCCTATCTGACCTACACCGCACCGGTGACGGTGGACCGCGTCGGCGCGCACACCGTTGCGTACCGGGCGAGCGACAAGGCGGGCAACACGTCCGAGCCACGGACGGTGAGCTTCACCGTCGCGACGGGCGGCGGGGTACCCGCGCCCAACTGCCCGGAGTACGACGAGCGGTTGACGGTGATCGTCGGCACGGTCGACTCAGGCGTACCGAACCGGGTCACCAACAACCGTTGCCGCATCAACGAGTTGATCGAGGACGAGAAGGAGTGGACCTCCCACGCTCTGTTCCTCAAGCACGTCACGACCGTCCTGGACAAACTCCTCAAGGAAGGTGTCATCGACCAGCGGGAGGACAACCGGATCACCAAGGCGGCCAAGCAGTCCGGCATCGGCAAGCCTGGCCAGACCGACGGCTACCGCAAGATCCTCGACGGCTCACAAGCGTCCTTCGACCAGTGGGAGCACGTGGGCGGCGGCTCGTTCGGCCTGAACACGGACGGATCGATCACATCCGGCACGTCCAAGGACGGGCTCGGCATGCTGTGGTTCCCCGAGCGCAAGTACGGCGACTTCTCGCTGAAGCTCCAGTGGCGTGACGACGCTCCCGGCACCGGGAACGCCAACTCCGGTGTGTTCGTGCGATTCCCCTGGGTCCACGACCACCCCGAGGAGTCGCGGCCCGAGTGGGTCGCCATCAAGTACGGGCACGAGGTGCAGGTGCTCGACCGGCCCGACGGCGACATGTACAAGACGGGGTCGGTCTACGGCTTCGACCGCGTGGGCCTCGCCGGTGCGGGCGTCACCCAGAAGGGCACCTGGAACGACTACGAGATCCGCGTCGTCGACCAGCACTACTCGGTGTACCGCAACGGCGTGCTGATCAACGAGTTCGACAACCTCGGCGGTCAGGACTTCTATCCGCCGCGCTCGGACGACCCGGGTACGGACGGACGGCGGTTCACCTCCGGCTACCTCGGTCTTCAGGTGCACGGCACGACGGATGTGATCTCGTACCGGGACATCCGCATCAAGGAGTTGTGAGGGGCCGGAGGGACGTCGGTCCTGTCCGAGCCGTTGTCAGTGGCGTGCGGCACGCTGTGATCAGTGGCAGCCGTACGCCGCTGACGACGGGGAGGTCTGTGTGTTCACGGGGAGAGAAGAGGCGGCGTCTTCGAGGACGAGGAGGAGGACGCCGAGCTCTTCGTGCTGCGCCTTCCTAGTTGTCGTGCTTCGCCCGGCTCGGCTGCACCCGCTTCGGTTCACCGGGCATCTTCGGGTACTCGGGCGGGTACGGCAGGTCACCCAGGCCGTGGTCGTGCTCGTCGCGGCTGGCGAGTTCGAGAAGGGCCTCCAGGGAGAAGGCGTGGTCGTCCATGTCCGCGTGTACATCGCCGAGTTCGGCGAAGCGCTTCGGCATGGTCGCCAGGTCGAAGTCCCGGGGATGGGCGTCGCCCACCTCGTCCCAGCGCAGGGGCGCGGAGACGGGGGCGTGCGGGCGGGGGCGTACGGAGTAGGCGGAGGCGATGGTGCGGTCTCTGGCGGTCTGGTTGTAGTCCACGAAGATCTTTTCGCCTCTTTCCTCCTTCCACCAAGCGGTGGTGACCTGGTCGGGCATACGGCGCTCCAGTTCGCGCCCGACGGCGATGGCGGCCCGGCGGACCTGCGTGAAGGTCCAGCGCGGCTGGATCGGCACGAAGACATGCAGGCCGCGCCCGCCGGAGGTCTTGGGCCAGCCGCGCAGATCCCCGTACTCGTGGAGTACCTCGCGCAGTTCGTGGGCGGCGCGCACCGCGTCGTCGTAGTCCGTGCCGGGCTGCGGATCGAGGTCGATGCGGAGTTCGTCGGGGCGGTCGACATCGTCCCGACGTACCGGCCACGGGTGGAAGGTGAGCGTGCCGAACTGCGCGGCCCACAGCACGGCGGCGACCTCGGTGGGGCACATCTCGTCGGCGCTGCGCCCGCTGGGGAAGGTGATGTGGGCGGTCGGGATCCAGTCGGGCATGTTCTTGGGCGCCCGCTTCTGGAAGAAGTTCTCGCCCTCGACGCCCTCCGGGTACCGCTCCAGGGTGGTCGGGCGGTTGCGCAGGGCGCGCAGGATGCCGTCGCCGACGGCAAGGTAGTACTGGGCGAGGTCCAGCTTCGTGAAGCCGCGCTCCGGGAAGAAGATCTTGCCCGGGCTGGACAGACGTACGGTCCTCCCCGCTGCCTCGAGTTCCACCGCATCGGCCATGCGAGCCACGGTAGGCGCAGCGGGCATGCCTCGCACACCGGGCGAACCACACCGGGCGAACGTCCTCAGGACGCCGCAGAATCGAGGCATGGATCTGCCGGTGATGCCGCCCGTGAAGCCGATGCTCGCCAAGTCCGTGGCGAAGATCCCGCCGGACATGCAGTACGAGGCGAAGTGGGACGGGTTCCGCGCGATCGTGTTCCGCGACGGCGCCGAGGTCGAGCTCGGCAGTCGCACCGGGAAGACGCTGACCAGGTACTTTCCCGAGCTGGTGGAGGCGTTGCGGGAGCGGCTGCCGGGGCGGTGCGTGATGGACGGCGAGATCGTGATCGCCAAGGAAGGGCGGCTCGACTTCGACGCGCTCACCGAGCGCATCCATCCGGCGGACTCGCGGGTGCGGATGCTGGCCGAGAAGACCCCGGCGTCGTTCGTGGCCTTCGATCTGCTCGCACTGGCCGACGAGTCCCTGCTCGACGTTCCGCTGGGGGACCGGCGCGCCCTGCTGGTGATGGCCCTGTCGGGGGTGACACCTCCGGTCCATCTGGCGCCGGCGACCACGGAACGCGAGGTGGCGCAGCGGTGGTTCGAGCAGTACGAGGGGGCCGGCCTCGACGGGGTGATCGCCAAACCACTCACGCTGCGATACCGGCAGGACGAGCGGGCCATGTTCAAGATCAAGCACGAGCGCACCGCGGACGTCGTCGTCGCGGGTTACCGCCTCCACAAGAGCGGCCCGATCGTCGGTTCCCTGCTGCTCGGGCTGTACGACGACAAGGGCGCCCTCCAGCACGTGGGGGTGAGCGCCGCCTTCCCCATGAAGCGGCGGGCGGAACTGGTGGAGGAGTTGGAGCCCCTGCGCATGGCGGATGTCGAGCGGCATCCCTGGGCCGCCTGGTCGGACGAGTCGGCGCACGAGTCCGCGCGGTTGCCGGGCGCGCCCAGCCGGTGGTCGACGAAGAAGGACTTCTCCTGGGTGCCGCTGCGGCCCGAGCGGGTCGCCGAGGTGGCGTACGACCACATGGAGAACGGCGTCCGGTTCCGCCACACGGCCCGGTTCCGCCGCTGGCGCCCGGACCGGTCCGCCGAGAGCTGCACGTACAGCCAGCTGGATGAGCCGGTCGGGTACGACCTCGCGGAGATCTTCGGACCGCAGGGCTGATCGCCCGATCGCCTGATCGACGCCACCCTGGAGACTGAGTGATCAGTCCCCCGCATCGGCCGATCGGCCCAACTCGACGCGCATGAACGCAACTGTGCGGGTATGCCCACCGATGAACATATGAGCGCACAATCAGTGGCACGGGAGAGGGTGGCACGGTGGGCATGCGGCAGATGGCGCGGATGCGGCGCGGCGCGATGACGGCGACGCTGCTGACCGCCGCGGTGACGGGTTCCCTGATGACGGGCTGCACCTCGGGCGGCGGCGCGATCGACGACGGGCGCGGCCGAGTTCCCAGTCCCAGTCCCAGCCCCAACCCCAGCCCCAGCCGGGGACAGCCTCAGGGCGATACCGGCACCAGCACCGACAGCGTCGGTCCCGTACTCGCCGTGAAGATCGACAACGTGCGTGCGGCCCGGCCGCAGACGGGCCTCGACGCGGCGGACCTTGTGTACGCGGAGCAGGTCGAGGGTGGCCTGAGCCGACTGATGGCGATCTACGCGAGCAAGCTGCCGAAGGTCATCGGACCGGTGCGCAGCGCGCGCGAGTCCGACCTGGAGCTGCTGCGCCAGTTCGACAAGCCGACGCTCGCCTTCTCGGGAGCGCAGCACAAGCTGCTGCCGCTCATCGACAAGGCACCGCTGATCGCGGCACCACCCGAGCAGCACTCCGACGCCTACTACCGCGGCAATGACAAGCCTTCCCCGCACAACCTCTATCTGCGCCCCCAGGAGCTGGTGCGCTCGGCACCGGGCGCCGACGCCCTCACCACGGGATTCCACTTCGGCGCGGCCCCCGAGGGCGGCACCCCGGAGACCTCACGCACGGTGCGCTTCCCGTCGGCCCGCTTCACCTTCGACTGGTCCGCGAGCCGACACCGCTGGCTGGTGTCGATGGACGGGACGCCGACGGTGACCACCGACGGGAAGAAGGTGGCACCCGCGACCGTCGTCGTGCAGTACGTGAAGGTGCACAAGTCCATGTTCCACGACGTCCTGGGCAACAACTCGCCTTACACGGACACCGTGGGCTCGGGGACCGCCAAGGTGTTGCGCGACGGCCAGGTGTTCGACGTGAACTGGAAGCGCCCGACCGCCACGGACGGCACGGAGTTCACGACGACCGACGGCACGCCGATGAACTTCGCGACGGGTCAGGTATGGGTGGTCCTCGCCAAGGAGTGACCCGGGCATCGGCCCGACAGGTCCTGGGCGCGGTGTCCCAGCCGACGCTCGATCGCCGCTCCCGCCTCCTGGCGGGCGGCGGCGAGCGCGTCCCGCGCCGCCTCGACCGAGTCC
The DNA here is from genome assembly GCF_040652275.1 of Streptomyces sp. NPDC048275. Taxonomy (NCBI): domain Bacteria; kingdom Bacillati; phylum Actinomycetota; class Actinomycetes; order Kitasatosporales; family Streptomycetaceae; genus Streptomyces; species Streptomyces sp. NPDC048275. The sequence goes on along the minus strand of NZ_JBEZLR010000002.1, from coordinate 83,884 downwards.
AGCCCCACGGCGACCGCGATGTCCTCCCAGCTGACACCCGCGGTGAGCAGTGCCTCGACCGCGGCGCCGACGGCGGCCGCCGAGGCGCGGCGTGCCCGGTCGAGTTCGGCGAGTGTCCGCAGCAGATCGGGGGCCGTCGCCGCATCGCCGAGACCGTCCTGCGCGGCGTGCCGTGCCTGATCTGCGGTGACCCACCAGTCCGCGGGAGTGTGCGGGGAACGGGTGACGAGGGTCTGGCTCACGGTGATGCCGCCTTCCTTTCCCGGGGCCCCGCGTGCGGAGAGATGCGGGGAACGTCAGTCTAGCCTTCAATCCATTGAGCGGTACACCTGGTCCACTGGGCGGACCACAGGGTGGCCCCCCGGAGCGGCTCACGCCTCGAACGGCAGCCCCGTCTTCGCCAACTCCCGCGCCGCCGCCCCGAGCCCCTGCGCGAATCGCTCGACGCGCTCCTGCGTGAACCGCGTACTCGGCCCGCCGAACGACAGGGCGGCCACCACTCCGCCGCGCCCCCGCACCGGAACGGCCACGGCGGACAGCCCCTCCTCGCGCTCACCATGACTTGTCGCGAACCCGTGTTCACGCGCCTCCGCGACCCAGGAGTGCAGGGTGTCCAGATGGTCAGCCCCGTACGGCGAGGCCTCCGCGACCCGGCGCAGCAGCGCGTCCGGGGCGTCGACGAGCAGGGCTTTGGCCACGCCGCCCGCCCACAGGGGGAGTTCGTCTCCCACGCGGACCACCTGCCGAAGGGTCTGCGGGCCCTCCTCCTGGGCGATGCAGACGCGGTGAATGTCCCGGCGTACGTAGAGGTGCACCGTCTCCTTGTACTCGGCGGCGAGGTTCCGCAGGATCACGCCGGCCGCGGGCGGCAGCCGCCAGGCCTGTTCGGCCAGGCGGGACCAGCGCAGCAGCGCCGGGCCCGCGATGTAGCGACCATGTTCGTCCACCCACAGCAGACCGTTCAGCCGCAGGGTCCCCAGCAGCCGCAGCACCGTGGTCTTCGGCAGTCCGGAGACGGTCACGATCTCGCGGACGGACATCGCGGGGCGGCTCTCGTCGAAGAGTCCGAGGATGTCGATCGCCCGCTGGACGGTCCGCATTCCGGCGGGTTCGGACTCGGCTGACATCTGTTCCTCCTTGAGGTCGGACCACGCTGCGGTCCTCCCGACGAATCTGCACAGGCACGGTACTCCGCAGAGGTCCACAGAGTGGACCTGACCGATGGCCCATACTGGAACGGCCGCAAAGGAGCAGCCATGAGCACTGCCGTCACGTCCCCGTCCGCCCCGTCGGACCGGACGGCCCGCCCGGCGAACAGCAGGGCCCGGTACGGTCTACTGGTCTCGCTGTTCATGATCACCGCGATCAACTATCTCGACCGTACGAACATGGCGGTCGCCCTCCCTCACATCACGGACGAGTTCAAGCTGTCCGCCACCGAGGCGGGCCTGATCCTGTCGGCGTTCTCGTGGGTGTACGCGTCGCTCCAGGTGCCGGGCGGCTGGCTCGTCGACAAGGTCGGACCGAAACTGGCGTTCGGCTACGCGATGGTCGGCTGGTCCCTGTGTACCGTCGCGTTCTTCTTCGCCCGCTCCTTCGGTGTGGTGATCGGGCTGCGGGTCGGCCTCGGCCTGTTCGAGACGCCGGCGTTCCCGGCCAACAACCGGCTGGTCAGCAACTGGTTCCCGAGCAAGGAGCGCGGCCGGGCCACCGCCTGGTACACGGCGGGCGAGTACGTCGGTCTCGCGGTCGCCGTGCCGCTGCTCTCCCTGCTGGTCGTGCACTTCGGCTGGCCGTCGATCTTCCTGGCGACCGGCGTCGTCGGGCTGCTCTTCTCCGCGGTCTGGTTCAAGCGGGTGTACGACACCCCGGAGCAGAGCCCGCGGGTGAGCGCCGAGGAACTCGCGTACATCCGCCAGGACGGCGAGGGCACCCCCGACGAGCAGGCCGCCGCGCGCACCGAGTCCACCTGGCAGGGGCTGGCGATCCTGGCGAGGAGCCGCCGGATGTGGGGCCTGTACATCGCGCAGTTCGCCAACACCTCGGTGCTCTTCTTCTTCCTGACCTGGTTCCCCAGCTATCTCGTCGACGAGAAGCACATGGACACCATCAAGGCGGGTTTCTGGGGATCGCTGCCCTACCTCTCCGCCATGGTGGGCGTCCTGATGGCGGGCTGGGGCTCGGACCGCCTGCTGCACAGCGGCATGTCCCGCACCTGGGCGCGGAAGCTGCCGGTGATGACGGGCCTGTGCCTGGCGCCGATCATCGTGGCGGCGAACTTCACGGACGCCGCGCCCCTGGTCATCTTCTTCATGTCGACGGCGTTCTTCGCCCAGGGCTTCATGCAGCTCGGCTGGGCGGCGCTCTCCGACATCGCGCCGGTCCGCCTGATGGGCCTGGCGGGCGGCACGTTCAGCTTCGCGGCCAATCTCGGCGGCGCGCTCGCCCCGATCGTCATCGGCGTGATCATCGACCGTACGGGCTCGATGGCGGGCGGTCTGGTCTACGTCGCCGCGCTGTCGGTGGCGGGATTCCTCGCGTACGCCCTCCTGATCGACAAAGTCGAACGACTGGACGCTTAGTCGAGGCCTCTCGTCAGTCAAGGCCCGTCGTCAGTCAATGCCTGCCGTCCTAGCGCTGGGTGATGAGGGGTTCCGTCGGATTGCGGAGCCCCTCCGCGGCGTCCGAGACCCGTTGGATGAGGTCGAAGAAGACGGCCTGCTCCTCGACGGAGAGCGGCCCCAGGAAGACCTGGTTCATCCGCGCCGTGCGGACGGTCAGCTTCCGGTGCGTCCGCGTCCCCTCGTCCGTCAGGCGCAGCAGGGAGCGGCGGCCGTCCTGCGGGTCGCGCACCTTGTCGAGCAGACCGCGGCGGCTGAGCCGACTGATGACCTCAGCGATGGTGGACCGGTCGAGCCCCACCCGCTCCCCCACCGTGCGCTGGTCCAGGCCCGGCTCCGCGACCAGCGCGTTCAGGACCGCGAACTGTGGCGAGGTGATCTCCTCGGAGACCATGGTGTTCCACAGCAGATAGTGCGCCTGCTGCAGCCGCCGGGCCAGGTGCCCGGGGTGGGTGGAGAGATCCACCGCGGCCATATGCGCTCCCCAGTATTCGTTGGTGCACTGAACGATACCCGTCCGGCATCGAGCCTGTCTCGCTCCTTCTCCAAGACTGTCACCTGCAGATTCCCTGAGGGTCTTGACTGTCCAGGGATCGGGTGGCAGCGTGTTTGAAACCTCGAAGAAATAATCAGCGCACTGACTAATTCGGCTGACCGGTTCGACTGACCAGATCGACGGACCAGATCGACCGACTCACTGAGACGCTGGATGCTCGGGAGAGATGGGGCTTCACGGATGGACAAGGTGGTCGCCACGGCCCTGGAGGCAGTGGCCGATGTGCCGGACGGCGCGACACTCGCGGTCGGTGGTTTCGGCCTGAGCGGTGTGCCGAACGTACTGATCGAGGCTCTGTACGAGCGTGGCGTCTCGGGGCTCGGCGTGGTCTCCAACAACTGCGGGGCCATGGAGTCCGGCCTCGCGATCCTGCTCGCGGCCGGGCGGATCGCCCGCGTCACCGGCTCGTACATCGGCGCGAACAAGGAGTTCGCCCGCCAGTACCTGGCCGGTGAGCTGGAGGTCGAGATGATCCCGCAGGGCACGCTCGCCGAGCGGCTGCGCGCGGGCGGCGCGGGGATCCCCGCCTTCTACACCCCGGCCGGGGTCGGCACCCAGGTCGCGGACGGCGGGCTGCCGTGGCGGTACGACGGACAGGGCGGCGTCTCACTGGCCTCCCCGCCGAAGGAGGTGCGCGAGTTCGACGGCACCCAGTACGTGCTGGAGCACGGCATCCGCACCGACTTCGCCCTCGTACGGGCCGCCAAGGGCGACCGGCACGGCAACCTGGTGTTCAACAAGTCCACCCGCAACTTCAACCCCCTCGCGGCGATGGCCGGGCGTATCACCATCGCCGAGGTGGAGGAGCTCGTGGAGCCGGGCGGGATCGACCCGGACGCGGTACATCTGCCGGGCATCTTCGTGCAGCGTGTCGTGGCGCTCACGCCGGAGCAGGCGACCGCCAAGATGATCGAGCGGCGGACGGTCTCGGCGCCCGCGGCGGATGGAACGGTGAGCGAGTAATGGCCTGGAGCAGGGAAGAGATGGCCGCCCGCGCCGCGCGCGAGCTGCAGGACGGCCAGTACGTGAACCTCGGCATCGGCCTGCCGACGCTGATCCCCAACTACCTCCCGGCGGACGTCGAGGTGATCCTGGAGTCGGAGAACGGCATCCTGGGCACCGGCCCCTATCCCACCGAGGACCAGGTCGACGCGGACCTCATCAACGCCGGCAAGGAGACCGTCACCGTCCTGCCGGGGGCCTCCTTCTTCGACTCGTCGCTGTCCTTCGGCATGATCCGCGGCGGACACATCGACGTCGCCGTGCTCGGCGCGATGCAGGTGTCCGCGGGTGGCGACCTCGCCAACTGGGCGATCCTCGGCAAGATGATCACCGGCATCGGCGGCGCGATGGACCTCGTCCACGGCGCCCGTACCGTCATCGTCGTGATGACGCACACCGCCAAGGACGGTTCACCGAAGATCCTTGAAGAGTGCGCGCTGCCGCTCACCGGGAAGGCGTGCGTCGACCGGATCATCACCGACCTCGGCGTCCTCGACGTCACCGACGAGGGACTGGTCCTGGTGGAGACCGCGCCCGGTGTGGCCACCGACGAGATCGTCGCCAAGACCGCCGCCAAGGTCCGTGTCAGCGATGAACTCACTGATGAACTCACTGAGGAGATCCAGCCGTGAGCCTGAAGGACGTCTACATCGTCGATGCGGTCCGTACCCCCATCGGCAAGTACAACGGCTCGCTGGCCGCCGTCCGCCCGGACGACCTGGCAGCCCACACCATCCGTGAACTCCTCGCCCGCACCCCGGAGTTGGACCCGTCCCGGATCGAGGACGTGTACTTCGGCAACGCCAACGGCGCGGGTGAGGAGAACCGCAACGTCGGCCGGATGGCCGCTCTGCTGGCCGGTCTGCCCACCAGCGTCCCCGGCGTGACCGTCAACCGGCTGTGCGCCTCCGGGCTCGAAGCCGTCATCCAGGCCGCGCGGGCCATCGCGCTCGGCGACGCCTCCATCGCCCTGGCCGGTGGTGTCGAGTCGATGACCCGCGCCCCCTACGTCCTCCCCAAGAGCGACAAGCCCTTCCCGGCCGGACACGCCGAGCTGTACTCGACCACGCTCGGCTGGCGCATGGTCAACCCGAGGATGGACCCGCAGTGGACCATCCCGCTCGGCGAGTCGGCCGAACTCATCGCCGAGAAGCACAAGATCACGCGTGAGCAGCAGGACGAGTTCGCGCTCGCCAGCCACCGCAAGGCGGCCCAGGCCCAGGCGGACGGCCTGTTCGACGGCGAGATCGCCCCGCTCTCCCTCCCGCGGCGCAAGGGCGACCCGGTCGTCTTTGGCGCCGACGAATGCGTACGCGCCGAGGCGTCCCTGGAGGCCATGGCCAAGCTGAAGCCGTCCTTCCGCACCGAGCACGGCACGGTGACGGCGGGCAACGCCTCCCCGTTGAACGACGGCGCGGCCGCTCTGCTCCTGGTCGACGAGGAGGGCCTGAAGGCCACCGGCCGCGAGCCCCTCGCCCGCATCAGCGCGACCGGCGTCTCCGCGATCGACCCGCAGTACTTCGGACTCGCCCCCGTCGAGGCGGTCGATCGCGCACTCACCAAGGCGGGCAAGGGATTTGACGACCTGTCAACTCTTGAACTGAACGAGGCGTTCGCCGCCCAGGTGCTCGGCTGCGTGGCCGAGTGGCCCGAGTTCGACCCGGCGGTCCTCAACCCGCAGGGCGGCGCCATCGCCCTCGGCCATCCCCTCGGCGCGTCGGGCGCCCGGCTCGCCGGAACCGTCGCCCACCAACTCGCCCGCAAAGGCTCCGGAGTTGGTGTCGCCACCCTCTGCATCGGTGTGGGCCAGGGCCTCGCCCTCGTCCTCGAACGATAGGAAGTCGACCATGGCTCTCACTCAGTCGGACATCGACATCGAGATCAAGGATCTCCAGGACGCCTACGACAAGGCGGTCGCCGGCGGCGCCCCGGTCCAGCACCATCCGGCACGCGACTACGCCCCGTACCGCAGCTCCGGGTTGCGCCACCCCAAGCAGCCGCTGGTCGCCGTGAACGGTGGCGACCCGGAGACGGTCGAGCTGGCAGGCCCGGTCTTCGGCGTCACCGACATCACCGAGATCGACAACGACCTGACCCTCCAGCACCGGGGCGAGCCGATCGGCGAGCGCATGACCGTCTCGGGCCGGCTGCTCGACCGCGACGGCCGTCCCGTGCGCGGCCAGCTCGTCGAGATCTGGCAGGCCAACGCCGCCGGCCGCTACGCCCATCTGCGCGAACAGCACCCGGCGCCGCTCGACCCCAACTTCACCGGTGTGGGGCGGACCCTGACGGACGATCAGGGCCGATACACGTTCACCACGATCAAGCCGGGCCCGTACCCGTGGGGCAACCACACCAACGCGTGGCGGCCCGCGCACATCCACTTCTCGGTCTTCGGCACGGCCTTCACCCAGCGGCTCGTGACCCAGATGTACTTCCCGAGCGACCCGCTGTTCCGGTACGACCCGATCCTGCGGTCCGTGACGGACGAGGCAGCCCGGAACCGTCTGATCGCCACCTACCACCACGACCTCTCGCAGCCCGAGTTCTCCATGGGCTACGAATGGGACATCGTCCTCGACGGTCCCTCCGCCACCTGGATCGAGGAAGGCCGTTGAGCATGACCGAGCGGTTGCTCCCCACCCCGTCCCACACCATCGGCCCCTTCTACGGCCACGCCCTCCCCTTCCCCGGCGGCGCGCAGGTCGCGCCCCAGGGCCACCCCGACACGATCACCCTGCACGGGTACGTGTACGACGGCGCGGGCACGCCGATCCCCGACGCCCTGCTGGACTTCTGGCAGGCGGCGCCCGACGGCTCGCTCAAGGGCGCCCCCGGCTCGATGCGGCGCGACCCGTCGACGGGCGGCTTCCTGGGCCGCAACGGCGTCGACTTCACGGGCTTCGGCCGGGTCGCCACGGACGCCGACGGGCACTACGCCCTCGCCACCCTGCCGCCGGGGAACGCCGGGCTGCCGTACATCAGCGTGTGCGTGTTCGCCCGCGGTCTGGTGCACCACCTCTTCACTCGCGCCTACCTCGCCGACGGCGCGGACCCGCTGCTCGACTCCCTCCCGGCCGACCGGCGCGCCACGCTGATCGCGGCCGAGGGAGCGCACCGCACGTACCGTTTCGACATCCGCCTTCAGGGCGAAGGCGAAACGGTCTTCCTGGAGTTCCAGTGACCTTGGTCCCTTCCGATGCCCTGCTCGCCCCCGGGTGGGCAGGCTCCGCCGCGTCCACCGCGACTGCCGACGAGGCATTTCTGCAGGCGCTTCTCGACGCGGAGGCGGCACTGACGCGCGCCCAGGCGGGGCTCGGGCTGGCCCCGGCGGAGGCCGGGGCGGCGGTGTCCGCCGTCGCGGTCTCGGACCTCGACGTCCGGTCGATCGCGCTGCGCGCCGGAGGCGGCGGCAATCCGGTGATCCCGCTGGTCGCGGATCTGACGAAGGCGGTCGGCAAGGAGTACGGGCCGTACGTCCACCGGGGCGCGACCAGCCAGGACATCATGGACACGGCGATGATGCTGATCGCCCGTCGCGCCCTGGCCCTGGCCCTGGAGGATCTGGAGCGTACGGCGCGAGGGCTCGGCCGGCTGGCCGCCGCCCACCGTGACACGGTGATGCCGGGGCGGACGCTCACCCAGCACGCCGTACCGACGACCTTCGGACTGAAGGCGGCAGGGTGGCGGTCGCTGGCGCTGGATGCCCGGGACCGGCTCGCTGCCGTCCGGCTTCCCGCCCAACTCGGCGGTGCCGCAGGGACGTTGGCCGCCTTCGCCGCGTTCGGCACCGACGACACGCAGGCCCTCGTGGCGTCGTACGCCCGTGAACTCGACCTAGCTGAACCGGCGTTGCCCTGGCACACCCTGCGGACGCCGATCGCCGATCTGGCCGGGGGCCTGGCCTTCACGGCCGGAGCCCTCGGCAAGATGGCGGCGGACATCCTCACGCTCTCCCGTACAGAGATCGCCGAGGTCGCCGAAGGGACCGGAGGTGGGTCCTCCGCCATGCCGCACAAGGCCAACCCCGTGGCGGCCACGTTGATCGCCGCTGCGGCCCGGCGCGCGCCGGGGCTCGCCGCCACGCTGTACGCGTCGATGGTCGCCGAGGACGAGCGGCCGGCCGGCGCCTGGCATGCGGAGTGGGAGCCGTTGCGCGATCTGCTGAGGCTGGTCGGCGGCGCCGCGCTCAGCGCCGCCGAGCTGGTCGAAGGGCTCCGGGTGAACACGGACACCATGCGTGAACACCTCGGTCTCACCCACGGGTTGATCGTCTCCGAGCGGCTGGCCGTCGAGCTCGCTCCCGTACTCGGCCGGGCCCGCGCCAAGGAGCTGCTGACGCGGGCCGCGCAGCGCGCCGTCGCCGAGAACCGGCCCCTGGTGGACGTGCTCGGCGAGGAGCCGGAGCTCAAGGAGCTCGACCTCGCGGATCTCACCGACCCCACCCGCTACACGGGCTCCGCGGGAGCCCTCACCGACCGTGCACTGGAGCGACGTTGACCCAGAAACTGCTCAGCCACCGCGCCGAAGGGCCCGCCACCGCTCCCCCGCTGCTCCTCGGACCCTCGCTCGGCACCTCGAGCGCCCTGTGGGACAAGGTCGCGCCCGAGTTGTCCGTCGCCCACCGGGTCGTCCGCTGGGACCTGCCAGGTCACGGCGGTTCACCCGCGGACCTGATCGGCCCGGGCGCGACGGTCGCCGACCTCGCCGAGCTGGTGCTGGCACTCGCCGACTCGCTCGGCATCGACCGGTTCGGCTACGCGGGCGTCTCGCTCGGCGGCGCGGTCGGCCTGCACCTGGCCGTGCACCACCCCGAGCGGGTGTCCTCCCTCGCCGTCATCTGCTCCTCGGCCCACTTCAACGGCTCCAAGGCGTGGCAGGAGCGCGCGGAGGTCGTACGCCGCGAGGGCCTGGCCGCGCTCGCCGAGACCGCGAACTCCCGTTGGTTCACGCCCGGCTTCACCGTTCCCGAGCTGGTCGCTGACCATCGCGACGCGGACCCCGAGGCGTACGCGGCCTGCTGCGACGCCCTGGCCGCCTTCGACCTCCGCGACCGGCTGGCGTCAATCACCGCGCCGACTCTGCTGATCGCGGGCCGCGAGGACCCGGCGACTCCGCCCGCGCACCTGCGGGAGATCGCCGACGCGGTGCCCGGCGCGTCGCTCACCGAGCTCGCGGGGGCCTCCCACCTCGCTCCCGCGGAGCGCCCGGAGGCTGTGCTCGCCGCACTGCGCGGGCACTTCGACGGGTATGCGCAGCGAGGCATGGAGGTACGCCGCCAGGTCCTCGGCGACACACACGTGGACCGCGCGCAGGCACGCCAGACCCCCTTCACCGCCCGGTTCCAGGACTTCATCTCCCGCTATGCGTGGGGCGAGATCTGGACGGACCCGACGCTGGCCCGCCGCGAGCGCAGCATGATCACGCTGACGGCGCTGGTGGCGCACGGCCACTACGACGAGCTGGCGATGCACGTCCGCGCGGCGCGGCGCAACGGTCTCACGCCCGAGGAGATCGGCGCGGTACTGCTCCAGACGGCCGTGTACTGCGGTGTACCGGCCGCCAATTCGGCGTTCGCGGTGGCCCAGCGGGTGCTGGCGGAAGAGGACACGGAGGGAGCCTGACCGCACGACCATGGTCCGTGAAGCCGGCGTCTCGCCGTGGACCACCGTCGCCGACGGCGCGGCGGGTCCCGCGCGGGACACGAGGGGACGTACGACCGGGAGGCCCGAGGGAACTACCGCAGCCCTCTTCCCGTCGCCAGCACCGCCTCGGCCTTCGCCACCAATCCGTCCGCCCCGCACGAACGCGCCAGCATCAGGCCCTTGTTGAGCTCGGAGACCGAGCGCGCGGCGATGCCGTACTCGACGCGGGCCGCCGCGTGTTCGTACTGGCAGGGAGAGGCCTCGAGGTAAGTGACCGCCTGGGCGGCCAGGCGTACCGCGCGCTGGCCCGATTCGAGGGCCGCGGCGCAGCGCAGGGCCTCGCCGATGGCGGTGTCCGTGCCGAAGCGCTCGGCCCTGCGGCGGGCGTCGGTGGCCAGTGCGGCGGCGCGGGAGGGGTCGTCCTTGGCCAGCGCGCGGGCCAGGTCGAGCGCCCAGGGCGCGAGCACCGTGTTGTGGTGGCCCCGCGCGGCGGCGGCCTTCTCTGCGGCCTCGAGTTCGTTGATGCCGTCCTTCGTACGACCGGTGGCAAGGAGCAGCCGCCCGCGTACGGAGCGGGTGTCGGGCAGCACGATCGTGGACGGGTACGGAGGCGCGAAGCCGTACTGCTCGGCGATCGCCGAGGCCTCCTGGACGTCGCCGCGGGCGAGGAGCGTGTCGACGAGGTTGCAGGTCGCGGTCCAGTAGAGCGGGAGGCCACGCCCGACCCGCTCGGCGATGCGCAGCGATTCGCGCAGGGCCGTCTCCGCCTCCCTGAGCCGACCCCGCCTGCGATGCCCGACACCGACGTAGGCATGGGCGAGGGCGAGGTGACCGCCGCTCCAGCCCGCCGCCTCGTAGGTGCGCAGGGCCTCCGTGTAGAGGCTGTCGGCCCGGTCGAGCCGGTCCGCGTAGGCGTACGCGTTGGCCAGCATCAGCAGCAGTTCGATGCCCCACTCGGTGTCGGTCCAGCCGAGTCCCGGCGCGAGGCGGCCGTTGACGAGGGCACGGTCGCAGAGCTCCACGACCTCCTCGGCGCTCTCCCCGCGGGTCATCGCGTCGAAGCCGCGCAGTATGAGCAGCGCGCGCTCGGAGTTGTCGCGGCCGGTGCACGTCTTGACGAGTTCGGCGAGGTTGCGGGAGCGCTCGGGAGAGTGCTCCTCACCCGCGTGGATGCCCTCCCACATGTAGTGCACGGCCTGCAGCCGCATCCTGGCCGGTCCCGGAGCGAGCAGGGCCGCCTCCGCGTCGACCGTGCGGACGGCCTCTTCCAACTGGTCGTTGTGGAGCAGCGCCTGCGAGAGGCGGAAGACTGCGTCCACGCGCAGATCGCCTTCGAGGCCGGGCATGTCGAGCGCGGCGCGCAGATGCCTGGTCGTGATGGAGGGGGCGGTCAGGAGAGTGGCGCAGCCCAGTTCGTAGAGCACGCGCGCATGGACCTCCGGCAGTGGGGGCTCGGCGAGGGCGCGCTCCAGGCAGCGCCTGGCCGCGTCGGGGGCGCCGACGGCGAGGTGCTCGCGGGCCGCCTCGCGCATCTGCTCGACGAGTTCGGGGTCGTCGTCCGGGTGCACTTCGAGGAGGTGGCGTGATGCCGCGGCGGCTCCGCGGCCCGAGTCGGTGACGGCCCACGCGGCCTGGCCGTGCATCGCGGTGCGCAGTGCGTCCGGGATCGAGCGGTAGACGGCGGTGGCGATGAGCGGGTGGACGAACTCCAGGTCTCCGTCGGCCACTTGACCGCTCGCGGGGTCGGTCACGGTGAGGATGCGGGCCGCGCCGAGCAGTTCGGCGCAGCGCTGTGCCTCGTCGCGCTGCATCCCGGCGAGCTGGGCGGCGAGGTCGAGGGAGATCGCGGTGCCGAGGATCGCGGCCGCCCAGGCGAACCGGGTGGCGTCGATGCCGAGTCCTTCGAGGCGGGCGACGAGTCCGCGGCCGCGCGCCGAGCGGTTCAGGGCGCGCAGTTCGGCGGCCGATGCCTCGACCGGCTCCAGCTCGCTGTCCTGCACCTTGGCGAGGAGTTCGACGGTCTCGTACGGATTGCCGCCGGTGACCGCCCACACCTCGCGGCAGAACGGGGCGTCGGCGTGCTCCCCGAGCGTGACGCGGGTCAGACCCGCGGCCGCTTCGGGTGTCAGCTCGCTGAGGGTGACGACCGGGCGGGCCGCGGCGGCGACCGCGTCGAGCTGGCGGGCCCGCTCGCCGGTGACGTCGCCGGGGCGGCGGGCGACCACGACGAGGACGGGCAGGTCGTCCAGGCGCTCGGCGAACGCGGCCAGCCACTGCAGGGTCTCCTGGTCGGCCCAGTGCGCGTCGTCGATGATCAGGACGAGCGGCCACTCGCGCTTGGCCAGCCTGCGCACCGCGACGACCAGTCCGTCGCACACGCCCTGCGGGTCGGCCTGCCGGTCACCCGGGTCGGTGATGCCCAGCGCGGGTCCGGCGATCTCGTACCAGTCGCCCAGGTATTCGCGAGCCTCTTCGGGCATCAGCGAGACGATGGCGGGCTGGAGCAGTTGCCGTATGACATTGAAGGGAACGGAGGTGACCGTCTCACCGCCGCGCGCCGACCACACGGTGCAGCCGTGGGCCTCCGCGATCCGGCGGGTCTCGGCGAGCAGGGCGGTCTTGCCGATGCCCGCCTCGCCGCTGAAGACCAGCAGGCTGCCCGAGGACGAGGCGTCCGCGCGCAGGGACTGAACGGCCCCTTCGACGTCGGCGATTTCCGCCTCTCGCTCCCATAAGGAGGCCGAGGTGGCCGGTCCGGGCCGTGCCTCCGTCATCCCGCTACCTCCCCAAAGGCCGCCCAAACGACGTACTGGTATCGAGCCTAGCCGTCCGGAAGCCGATGTGGAGAGGGGTCCAGGCACCTGTTGCCGAGACGGGTGACGCAAGGTGTCCGCAGGCGACGCGTCGGGGCGCCGACCAGCCGCCGTAAAAGTTATCGACCGTCAACAGCCCCGAAAACATGAAACTCCCGGGCCGATTGAGACCGACCGGCAATGGGAGGGCGGGAGAACGAGCGGGGTCTGGTGCGTGCGGCTGCAAGGCGGAGGAGGGAGTGAGGGCGGAACCGTCGCGACCGACGACAACGCGGCAGATGTGCGTGCCGGACCCCGCGACGCCGCCCTCCCATTGCCGGTCGGTCTGAAGCTCCCGGGCCCCCTCTCATCCCCCTTTCACCCAGGGCTCATACGGTAAGCACATGACGCAGGTGACTCCTCCCGGCTGGTATCCCGACCCCGGACAGACAAGTGACAGTCCCGCCACCGAACGCTGGTGGGACGGCAAGACATGGACGGACCAGACCCGCCCCGCCGGGTCGGCCACCGCATGGGGTCCCCCGGCGCACCCGCCGGCCGACGGCCCCTATCCGGCCCTTCCCCCGGCTGCACCACGGCGCGGGCTGCGCACCGGCATAGCCGTCGCCGCCGCGATCGCGGTTCTCGCGGGCATCGGCGGCGGCGTGTACGCCCTGACCAAGAGCGACGGCGGCAGCGGGAACAGCGCCAACTCCCAGGCTCCCGGCGGCCAGGGCGGAGTCGGCGGCCAGGGCGGCACGGTCGGGCCCGACGGTGGCCAGGGCGGGCCTGGTGGCCTTCCCGGCGGTTCGGGGGGCTCCGGCGGCCAGACCCCGGCGCCGGGCGAGTCCGCCCAGCCGCAGACCGAGGACGGCTACGCCACCGACGCGCTCAGCGGCATCAGCATCCCGGTGCCCGACGACTGGACCGGCCAGAGCGGCACCGGGGGCGCGGCCGTGTCGACCGACGCCACCTACAAGTGCCCCGGCGACACCTCGCAGAACTGCCAGCGGGGCGGCGCGTACTCGACGCTCGCGCAGATGCAGGGCATCAAGGCCACCACGGCCGAGGCAGCCGCCAAGGAGGACATCTCGAAGAACGCGGAGGAGTCCTACGGGGAGGGCTACGGCGAGATCACCTCGCACACGGAGCTCGCCTCCAAGGCGGTGACCGTTGCCGGCGAGAAGGGCTATCTCGTCCGCTGGAAGGTCGCGACCAGCAAGGGCGAGGACGGCTATGTCGAGTCGCTCGTCTTCCCCTCCCCCGTCGACTCCAAGTCGCTGGTCGTCGTCCGCTTCGGCATCGACGTCAGCTCCAAGGCGCCCAAGCAGTCCGTGATCGACGAGATCACCAAGGGCATCAAGGTCGCCTCCGGTACCGGCGGCAGCGGGCAGAACGTATAGCCCGTCCGTCTCCTGGACCGTACAGCCCGCACGTCTCCCGGCCCCCCGGACACAGATCGGCCGGGTGGGGCGCCCCTCCGCTCAAGGGGAACCCCACCCGGCCGGGGGGTGCGCGCCGCCCCCGTCCCCACGGTGCGGCGCGAGCAGGCCGACGTCCGGTCATCCCGCGGACGTCGACCTGAGTCTCAGGTCAGGCCCAGAGCCGGAATCACGACAGCCTCCACGAACCGTGTGAGATACGCCGCATCCGCGTTCCGGCCCTCCAGGACAGGGCGCACGCGTACGACACCGAACAGCTGCGCGGGGATGAATTCCAGCGCCGGATGGTCGGCGGCGATCTCACCCCGGTCGACCGCACGGGAGATCATCGCCTGGACGGCGGCGACCTCGGGCTCGATGAGGGCATGGCGCAACGCGTCCTGCAGCTCCTTGTCGTGCAGCACGGAATGGCCGAGCCCCTGGAGCAGCTGGGTGTCGGGGCCCGACCACTTGTCGGCAGACCGCGCCACCGCGCGCAGGTCGCCGGCGAGCGAGCCCGTGTCGATGTCCTCGAACCGCGGACAGCGCCTGGCCCGCAGCGCGGCGGCCACGAACTGGGGCTTCGTCTTCCACTGCCGGTACAGCGTGGACTTGCTGCAGCGGGTGGTCGCGGCCACGCCGTCCATGGTGAGCGAGTCGTAGCCGCACTCGCGGATCTGCACGAGCACCGCCTCGTAGAACTCCTGCTCACGCTCGGGCGTGATCTTGGAGCGGCGCGAGGCGACGACCGTCTCCGGTCCGTCCGCGGCCTGCGACGTCATGGCTCTTCTCCTCGCTCGCTCCGGTGGTCCGCTTCACACAGTCTAATCGATACGCCAGTGTACCGGTACGGCGTCGTATCGGTACACTGGCGTATCGGTACATGAACGTATCGGTACCCTGTCGTATCGATGAGTCCTGGACAGAACCCACTCCCATGTCGGGTAGACGGCGAGTGGATCCTGCCCTGGGCTCACCGCGCACCACCCCACGCAAGACCGTCAGCAAAGGGGCCGGGGGATGGATTCCCGAACCGAGCCTGCAGAACCGGAGCCGGCCGCGGCGAGACGGCGGCCGTCGCCGCAGCACACCGCGACACGGCCGCCGATCATCCGTGAGCTCCTGCTCGTCGTAGGACTCTTCGTCCTCTACAAGTTCGGTCGGCAGCTGGCCACCGGGCACACCGCCGAGGCCTTCCGCAACGCGGACCAGGTGTGGGACTGGGAGCGGGCCCTCCACCTGCCCGGCGAGAGCATCGTGCAGGGCGCGTTGCTCCACGGCGACACCCTCGTGCACCTCGCGAACACCTACTACGCGACCGTCCACTTCCCGGCCACCGTGGCCTTCCTGGTCTGGATGTACCTGCGGCGCCCGGTCCACTACGTGTGGGCCCGCAGGGTGCTGGCCGTGGTCACCGCCGCCGCCCTGGTGCTGCATCTCACCTTCCCGCTCGCCCCGCCCCGGCTGCTGGCCGCGACGGGCCTCATAGACACCGGACGGGTGTACGGGCCCACGGTGTACGGGGCGCACCCGGCGAGCGACGAGATCGCGAACCAGTTCGCGGCGATGCCCTCCCTGCACTTCGGCTGGGCGCTGATGGTGGCGATCGGCCTGATCGCCGCGACCCGCTCCCGGTGGCGGTGGCTGTGGCTGCTGCATCCGCTGCTCACCCTGCTGGTGATCGTCGGTACGGCGAACCACTACTGGCTCGACGCGATCGTGGCCACCGCGCTGCTCGGCATCACCCTCGCCGTGATCCACCTGCCGCACCGGACGCGCACGACCGCCGGGCGCGCACAGGAGCTCGTCGCCGGGGAAGTCGGCGACGCCAAGGAATCCGTACCGGAACTCGTGGGGGCAGGTCGATGAACGCCACTCTCGCCGCCGTCGTCCTGTCGCTGTTCTCGGCCGTCGCGTACGCCGCCGCGGCCGTGGCCCAGGAGCGGCTCGCTTCCCGCACCGCCGACTCGGGCGTGCTGCGACTGCTGGGCAGCGGGGCCTGGTGGTGGTCGGTGGTGCTGAACGCGTCCGCCGCGCTGCTGCATGTCGCCGCGCTCAAGTACGGGACCCTCACGCTGGTGCAGCCGCTCGGCGCACTCACTCTGGTGGCCGCGGTGCCGCTCGGCGCGCGCGTCGCCGGACGGCGGGTCAGCGTGGTCGAGTGGCGCGGTACCGCGCTCACCCTGATCGGACTGGCCGCGCTGCTCGTCACGGCGTCCGGGCACACGCCCGACCACGTGCTCAGCACGCCACAGGCGCTGGGCGTGGCCGCCACGACCGCCGCGCTGATCGGCATCCTGTCGCGGCCCGGCGCCCGGCCGGGGCTGCGGCACGCGACCGCCTCCGGGTTCGCGTCAGGTGTCGCTTCGGCGCTCACGCAGACGGTGACGGTGGCGGCTACGGACCGCTCCGGCCCGCTGCTCAGCGCCCAAGTGATCGTGGTGGCCCTGCTCGTGGCGGCCTTCGCGACGGGTGGCCTGCTCCTGTCGCAGATCGCCTACCGCGGTGGGCTCGGCGCCCCCCTCGCCGTCGTGACGCTCGCCAATCCGGTCGCCGCCGCGGCGATCGGCCTCTCCTTGCTGGGCGACCAGATCCGGGGCGGCGCGGCGGGCCTGCTGCTGGCCGCCGCGGGAGCGGGGTTGGCGTCCTGGGGCGTGGTGACGCTGTCGCGCTCGGCACCGGAACGGCCGGAACTCGCACTGGCGGAACCCGGGGTGGACGAGGACCACCCGGTCGCCGCGGTGCTGGCACTGGAGCCCGGATCGGCGGCGTACGAACCCTCGTTGCTGCCGAAGCAGCCTGGAGCGGTACCGAACCCGGGGCATCTGACGCCCCTATAAAATCCCCTGCTGAAAACCCCTGCACAAAGGAAAGGGCGGCTGCGGAAAAATCCGCAGCCGCCCTTTCTTGTCAGCGGATTGCCGTGTGCAGGGTCAGCCCAGCCCGCGGGAGTCCTGCTTGAGCGCCGTGTCCACGGTCAGTGCCGTGGCGACGACGAGGCTCAGCAGGGGCTCAGGAAGCTGGAAGTGAATCTGCAGGACGTAGTTGTCCGCAGTGGTGAACATCGTCTTGGCGAGGCCTTCCCAGGTCTTGGTGATCCGGGCGACCTCGTTGTCCGCGTGGTCGACGATCGCGAAGTTCCAGGCGCGCCAGTTCTCCGCCTTGATGGCGCCGACCTGCTGGCCGTTGGCGTTGATCGCGAAGTTGATCTTCCCGATCATGTTCTGCTGCACGATCTCGCCGACGGGCGAACCGTCCGGGCGCGTCACGATCACCCGCGACTTCATGAACTTCCGGGGCCGTGTCAGCAGCAGCACCGGCTGGCCGTAGGCGTCCCGGATCTCCAGCTTGTGCGTCATGAACTGGTCGATGCTGGCGACGAAGCGCAGGATCTTCTTCAGCGCGCTCTGCCCGACCTGGACGACCGAGCCGAGCTGGTTGCCCTGCTGGTCCATGACCTTGTACTCGTTGGTCAGCTCGATCAGCTTGGCCTTCTGGTTCACCACCAGGACCGGTTCGGTGAACAGGGTGCCGCCGCCCGCGCCGCCGGCCGCGACCCCGGCCTGCTGCTGCACCTGCTTGTGCACGCGCGGGTCGGGGCCTGCCCCCGGCTGTCCGTACGACTGCTGGGCCTGCTGCGGCACCTGCTGTCCAGCCTGGGCCTGCTGGTCCGCATTCGTGTGCTCGGTCCACTGCGAGCCGTCCCAGTAGCGTTGCGTCTGGGGCGCCCCGTGCGGATCCGGGTACCAGCCTGCAGGAGTGTTCGAATGCGTGGTCACCGGGGCACACTACCGCGAGTCGGCCGGAAAACAACCAGGGTTCGTGTATCCATCAGTCGGTCACGATCGCCGGATCGCTCACGCCCGCCCGGCCGTTCTCGACATGCCCCGCGAACCGCCGCAGGAACCCGGAGTCCGTGCCGGACACGACGGTCAGGTCGTACCAGCGTCGACTCGCCCGAAGCTCCACCCGGTGCCTCACGGTCGCGCCCGCCCGCACCTTGAACGAACGCGCCCGCCCCCCGTAGCCGTTGGTGAGCTTCAGGTCGACCGTGCCGGAGCCCTTGTTGGTGAAGGTCAGCTCCACGTCGTCGCCGACGTGGCGTGCGGTGGCCTCGGGTCCCGCGGTCTTCCCCGATCCCTTGAAGGCGCGCAGGAAGCCGTTCGGACCGTGAACCGTGAGGTCGTACGAGCCGTTCGAGTATGCCGAGTTCCAGGTGTCCGAGACCGTCCTGCCCGCCTCGGTGGTGTACGTCCAGGGGCCGTCGGTGCGATTTCCGGACGTGACGAGGAACGCGGCGCCGGCCTTGGCGCCCGAGCCGAAGGTCAGGGTGAACTTGCCGGCCGCCGGGTCCGCCGAACCGTCCACGAGGGGCGCGTACTTGAGCGGGCGGGCCGGGCGCAGACCGCGTTCCTGCCGGGGCAGCCGCGGGTCGGCGGGCGGGGTCGGCTTGTAGTCGGGGTGGCGCTCGCGGTCCTGCGGCTCGTAGCCGTCGGTGTCCGGCAGCTCGACGGGGCGCGGGTCCTTGCGGGAGAAGTCGAAGGCGGCGGTGAGGTCGCCGCAGACAGCCCGGCGCCACGGCGAGATGTTGGGCTCGCGCACACCGAAGCGGCGCTCCATGAACCGGACGATCGAGGCGTGGTCGAGGGTCTCGGAGCAGACGTAACCACCCTTGCTCCAGGGCGAGACCACCAGCATCGGCACGCGCGGGCCGAGACCGTAGGGACCGGCCACGCGGTTGGCGTCACCCTTGTAGAGGTCCGGCTCCACGTCCACCGTGGACTTGCCCTGCGCGGCGGAGCGCGGCGGGAGCGGCGGCACGACGTGGTCGAAGAAGCCGTCGTTCTCGTCGTAGGTGATGAACAGCGCCGTCTTCGCCCAGACCGCGGGGTTGGACGTCAGGGCGTCCAGGACCTGGGCTATGTACCAGGCGCCGTAGTTCGAGGGCCAGTTGGAGTGCTCGGAGAACGCCTCGGGGGCGGCGATCCAGGAGATCTGCGGCAGCTTGTCCGCCTTGACGTCGGCCTTCAGCTGGTCGAAGTAGCCGTCGCCGTTCTTCACGTCGGTGCCGGTGCGAGCCTTGTCGTACCAGGGGTCGCCGGGCTTGGCGTTGCGGTACTTGTTGAAGTAGAGCAGCGAGTTGTCACCGTAGTTGCCCCGGTACGCGTCCGCGATCCAGCCCCAGGAGCCGGAGGCGTCCAGACCGTCGCCGATGTCCTGGTAGATCTTCCAGGAGATCCCGGCCTCCTCGAGGCGCTCGGGGTACGTGGTCCAGTCGTAGCCGAGCTCGTCGTTACCGAGGACCGGGCCGCCGCCGACGCCGTCGTTGCCGGTGTAACCCGTCCACATGTAGTACCGGTTCGGGTCGGTGGAGCCGATGAACGAGCAGTGGTACGCGTCGCAGACGGTGAAGGTGTCCGCGAGCGCGTAGTGGAACGGGATGTCCTCGCGAGTCAGGTACGCCATGGTGGTGGAGCCCTTCGCGGGGACCCACCTGTCGTACTTGCCGTCGTTGTAGGCGGCATGTCCGTCGGGCCAGCCGTGCGGCAGGCCCTCCAGGAACTGCATGCCGAGGTCGTCGGCCTCCGGGTGGAAGGGCAGCACCTCCTTGGTGCCGTCCGACTGGTGCCAGACCGACTTGCCACTGGGCAGCGCGGACGGGCGCGGGTCACCGAAACCGCGAACACCTCTGAGCGAGCCGAAGTAGTGGTCGAAGGACCGGTTCTCCTGCATCAGGACGACGATGTGCTCGACGTCGTCGATCGTGCCGGACCGGTGATGCGCGGGCAGTGCGGCGGCGCGCTCGATACTGCTCGACAGAGCGGTGAACGCCGCGGTGCCGCCCGCGAGTTGGAAAAAGCGACGCCGATTCACTGATGACATGGCTGAGTGACCTCGGTCCTGACGGAGTACGGATGGCCGTTACTGCTGGAACGTGTGCGAATGGAGTGTTTCAACAGCACCGAACGCCCGGGTAGGCTCCTGTGGCGCCGATGTGAAAGTCGGCGGTACGGGAGGCGAACGACGACGGACGGGTCATCAGCCCGGCGAGCCGGGGGCCGGCCGTCCCTCTGCCCTTGCGGCTTGCGTCGCCCGCGTCCGCGGCGCTCAGGTCTGCCGCAACGGCTCATAGACCTCGGCGTCCAGTCCGAACGTCCACGCCACCCCCTGCCTGGCGGTACGGGTCGTCGGCGGGACCCTCAGCCAGTACGTGCGGCTCGTACCGTCCGGCTCCGGTGTGGAGTTGACGACCTCCACCATCACCACGTCCTCGTCACCGACCAGTTCGACGCGCCACAGCACTCCCGTCTCGTCACGATGGACGGGCACCGCCCCGGACTCCTCCAGGTACCGGTCGTAGCCGTAGTACTCCAGCATCACGCGGCGCAGTTCGGCGTTCTCCTCGTCGCGAATCCGCTCGGGAGTCAACGACCTCAGCTCGTCCAGGAACGCACGCGGGACGGGCATTCCGCGCCAGGCGTACAGCTCGAACCCGTCCGCGTAGCCGAGAGCCGGGCCGTCCCCTCTGTCGAGGCGTCCCGCTTCGTCGCGGTGGAGGCACCGAGGCCGTTCGCTGACGATCGCCACCTTCTCATAGGGCCACCACCAGCCCGCGTTGCATGCCACGGCGCCAAGACCGCTCAGGGGGTTCTCGCCCTCTCCGGCGGTGTCGAACGCACACAGCCATGACGCGTCGTGCTGTCCCAGCACCGCGTCCAGGAGCAGCAGCCGGACCTGTGTCTCCGCGCGCCGGTCGGAGGCCTCTTCCTCGACGACTCCCGACCGGATCCGGTCCGCCAGGGTTCGGGTGGACTCCCAAAGGGCCGCTCCCGTGGCACGCCAGTGCCCGCTCCAGCCCTCCGGCCCCAGATGCTTGTGCAGACGGTCCCGTTCCGCCGCCCAGGGCTTGCTGAGCACCGCGTCGCGGACGCTCGCACCCGTGTCGCCCAGGTCCGAACCGTCCGCGTACTTCGCCCCCATGAGCATCCGCACCGCCTCACGGGGCGAGCGCGTCCACACGATCCGTGCGGGTTCGGCCAGCCCCGCGCGCCGGTAGGCGAGTCGAACTCCCTCCTCCGCGGCCGCCCGGTCACCCGCTCCCGTCGCCGCTGCCACCGCACGCCAACTGCTCTGATCCATCACGCCGTTCCCCTCCGAAATTGCCCTGCTTCCAGGCACATCTGCTCGTGTGTGCGTCAGTCGGCGACGATCCGCACCGAACCCGGGACGTACTCCCGCTGCCGGATCACGCGGTACCAGCCCTTCGGGAGCGTGATCGCCGCGTGCTCCTCGTGCACGACGCGCGCGCCGTCCGGAACGTGCAGCAGCATCGGGCCGAACACCCCGCTCTCCCGGATCAGCCGCCCCGGTCCGACCACCGCATGGGCGTGGCCGGTGACTTCGCCGAGTGCGAGGACGAGCCTGCCGCGGCCGTCGCGCGGTTCGGACGCGGCGTCCCTCGCGTGGTCCGGCACCGCGTCCTGCGCCAATGACACGATCAGAACGTCTCCCTGCCGATACATGGGTCTCCCTCCCGAGAAGGCACTCGGTGCGCCATGGAAGAGACCGTAGAGGCGAGCACTGACAATCACGTCTCGTCGACCGGGCAACCCTGTTCGCGGCGTTGTCAGTGGGGCTTGGTAGAACTCCGTTACCTGGATGCGTCGGCGCGCTCCAGGCTCGCAAGCACTACGTCGATCCATCGGCCTCAGCAAGAAGGAGCGGGCGCGCATGACCATCGGTAGCCACCTCGGGGAATTCCACGGCCTGCCGGCCTTCACCTTTCCGAATGCCGACGCCGAGGCTTCCCGTGCGACGTCTCTTCCGTCGCCGGAGTCCGTGGCGTGGCGCGTCGCCGTGGACTCCTACGAGAGCGACGAAGCGTGGGAGGACGCCTTCGCACGCTTCCTGAAGGCGGTGGACACCACGCAGGTGCGCGCCCTGATCGTCGGCGCGTGGAGCGACGTGTACGACAGTGCCCCCGACGCGGTGATCGAGGCCCTGGTCGCGGCCCGTGACCGGCTGCCCGCCCTGCGCGGCCTGTTCCTCGCCGACATCGTGATGGAGGAGTGCGAGATCTCGTGGATCGTCCAGGGCGATATCAGTCCCCTCCTTGACGCGTTCCCCGACTTGGAGGAGTTCGGCGTCCGGGGCGGGAACCAGCTGGTCTTCCCTCCCGTCCGCCATGAGCGGCTGCGCACGTTGACCGTCGAGACCGGCGGCATGCCCGCCGTGGCGGTGCGCGGAATCGCCGGCAGCGACCTGCCGGCCCTGGTCCATCTCGATCTGTGGCTGGGCACGTCCGAATACGGTGGCGACGCCGACGTGGCCGATCTGGAGCCGTTCCTCGCGGGGACCAGGCTTCCCGCGCTCACCCACCTCGCCCTGCGCAACAGCGAGATACAGGACGACATCTGCGCGGCGCTGGCAGCGGCCCCCGTGGTGGCGCGCCTCGACGTCCTCGACGTCTCCATGGGCGTGCTGACCGACGACGGTGCGACGGCGCTGCTGACGGGCCAGCCGCTGACGCATCTCAAGAAGCTCGACCTGCACCACAACTACCTGAGCACGGCCCTGCGCACCCGACTGCTGGAGACGTTGGAGCCCGCCGGTGTCGAGGTCTACGCCGACCAGGACGACGCCGAGTCCGACGAGGAGGAGGACGGTACGGTCTGGCGCTTCGTCGCGGTGGGTGAGTAGCGCCGTCCGGCCCCCGGCCGGTGGGAGGGGAAGCGGCATGGGCCACACGGATCCGGGAGGCACAGCGGTGAGGTGGGCGGTCGTCGTCAACGGCGAGAACCGCAGGCTGAGCCTGTTCACCGCGGCTGCGGAGGCGGCCGGCTGCGGCACGCCCCGCGTCGTCGAATGGCGAGACGTGCTCCATGACGGCGGGCACGCCTTCGCCGACGACGAGGTGGTCCGCCTGGACTCGCCCGGAGAGAACGCGGAGGTGGACAGGCTGCTGCGCGGCGTCGAGGGTCCGACACGCGTGGAGGGTTCCGCGCGCTGGTACGCCGGTTTCCTCGCCTGCGTGGCTTCACTGCGGGGAGGCGTACGTCTCGACGCTCCGGCAGACCTGGCCGTGCTCTTCGACAAAAGGCTGTGTCATGCCCGCCTCGCCGACGCGGGCGTACCGGTGCCGCCGTCGCCCACGTCCGGCGGAATCGCAGCTGTGCGGGGCTGGAGCGACGTACGGCATCTCATACGTGAGGCCGGTATGCGGCGTGTCTTCGTCAAGCTCGCCCACGGCTCGTCCGCTTCCGGCGTCCTGGCGATCGAGACGGCCTCTTCCGGGCGGATCCGGGCGACCACGTCGGTGGAGCGCGCCGAGGACGGCCGTCTCCACAACTCCCTGCGCATCCGCCGCTACACGGACGAGTCGGAGATCGCCACGATCGTCGACACCCTCGCCCCGGACGGGCTGCACATCGAGCGCTGGCTGCCGAAAGCCTCACTCGGGAACAGGTCGGCGGACCTGCGCATCGTGGTCGTGGGAGGCAGGGCCACACACGCCGTCGTCCGCACGAGCCGTTCCCCTCTCACCAATCTCCATTTGGGCGGGGCCCGCGGCGATCTGGCGGCCGCGCGGGCGCTGGCCGGTGACCGATGGGCACAAGCCATCGACATCAGCGAGCGCGCCGCGGCCTGCTTCCCCGGCACCCTGTGCGTGGGGGTCGATCTGTTGCCGGCCATCGGCTGGCGGCGGTTCGCCGTCGCGGAGGTGAACGCCTTCGGAGATCTCCTCCCCCGCCTGACCGGCCTTCCGGGCAGCGGCGCGGAAGACCTGGACACCTACGCCGCGCAGATCGCCGCGTTCCGGTCCCTCGCCCCCGGCAGGTTTCCCGTACAACCCGCTCCATCGCTCCTCGTTCCGCCAAGGACAGCACATGCCACAGCCTGAACCCGACCGCGAGTCGGCCACGACACCCCCTCCGCCCACCCCGGCCAGGACACCCGACATGAACGAGGTGGTGGGCCGGGACGACCTGCTCCTCCTGACCCTCGACACCCTTCGCTACGACGTGGCGATCGAACTGGCGGCCTCAGGACGCCTGCCGAACCTGGCCGCGCATCTGCCCGGCGGCACCTGGGAGAAGCGGCATGCGCCCGGGAGTTTCACCTACGCCTCGCACCAGGCGATGTTCGCGGGTTTCCTTCCCACTCCGGCGCAGCCCGGTCCGCATCCACGGTTGTTCGCGGCGCGGTTCGCGGGCAGCGAGACGACGACGGACGGCACGTATGTCTTCGACGCCCCCAACCTCGTGTCCGCCCTGGCCGACCGCGGCTACCGCACCGTGTGCGTCGGCGGCGTCGGCTTCTTCAACAAGCGGGGCGCGCTGGGCGACGTCCTGCCGGGGCTCTTCCAGGAGAGTCACTGGGAGCCGGAGTTCTCCGTGGCCTCCCCGACGTCCTTCGAGGCCCAGGTCGCGTGCGCCGAGAAGGTCGTGGCCGAACTGCCGCAGCAGCAGAAGCTGTTCCTGTTCCTGAACGCGTCCGCGCTGCACCAGCCGAACTGGTTCCACCTGCCCGGGGCCACCCGGGAGACCGGCGACAGCCGGCGCACCCATGCCGCGGCGCTGGAATACATCGACCGTCATGTCGGCCGGCTGTTCAGTGCGATGAGCTCGCGCCGCCGCTGCTTCGCCGTCGTCTGCTCCGACCACGGCACCGCCTACGGAGATGACGGCTACAGCGGCCACCGTCTCGGCCACGAGTCCGTGTGGACCGTGCCCTACAGCCATTTCTTTCTGGAGCCGTCCGCATGACCCGACCCTCCGCGGCGGCCCCGGCCGTCCTGCCGCGCCCCTACCAGAGCTATACCTACGCCTACCCGCACAAGACCGCATACCGGCCGCTCACCCCGCGGCCCCTGCTCAAGGACCTGTGGGAGGGCGAATCCCGGCAGGCGCTCTCGCTGTACCTGCACATTCCGTTCTGCGAGGTCCGTTGCGGCTTCTGCAATCTGTTCACCCGTATCGGAGCCCCCGACGGGCTGACGGGACGGTACCTGGACGCGGTGCGGCGCCAGGCCGCCGCCGTCCGCGAGGCCCTCGGCGAGGACGAGCCCGTACGCTTCGCCAACGCCGCGTTCGGCGGTGGCACACCGACCTATCTGGAGGCCACCGAGCTGGAGCGGCTGTTCGACATCGCCGAGCAGGAGATGGGAGCGGACCTGCGGGCGATACCCCTGTCCGTGGAGGCGTCCCCCGCGACCGCCACGGCCGACCGGCTGGCCGTGCTGGCACAGCGGGGCACCACCCGTCTCAGCCTCGGAGTGCAGAGCTTCGTGGAGGAGGAGTCCCGTGCCGCCGTACGTCCCCAGCGGCGCGCCGACGTGGAGGCGGCGCTGGGACGCATACGCGAGGCAGCGCTACCCGTCCTCAACATCGACCTCATCTACGGCATCGACGGCCAGAGCGCGGCGAGTTGGCGATATTCCCTCGACGCGGCCCTCGCCTGGCAGCCCGAGGAGATCTACCTCTATCCCCTCTACATCCGCCCGCTCACCGGTCTCGGCCGCCACACCGACCCACAGGCGGCCGACCGGCAGTGGGACGAGGAACGCCTGCGCCGCTACCGGGAGGGACGCGACCATCTGCTGTCCCAGGGCTACGAACAGGTGTCCATGCGGATGTTCCGGCGCGTGGACGCGCCGCCGCAGGGACCTGACGACTACGCCTGCCAGACCGACGGCATGATCGGCCTGGGCTGCGGTGCGCGCTCGTACACCTCCACGCTGCACTACTCCTTCGACTACGCCGTGTCGATGCGGGAGATCCGCGGCATCGTCGACGACTACACCACCACCGAGGACTTCTCCCACGCACTGCACGGACGACGGGTCGACGAGGACGAAGCAAGGCGCCGGCATCTGCTGCAGTCCCTTCTCCAGGTCGAGGGCCTGGCCGTCGCGGACTACCGCCTCCGCTTCGGGTCCGATCCGCACGACGACTTCGGCGCGGAGCTGGACACCCTCGCGGCCCGCGGCTGGCTCGAGGAGTCCGGGGCGGGCCGGCTTCTTCTCTCTCCCGAGGGACTCGCCCACTCGGACGCGATCGGCCCTGACTTCTTCTCGCCGGCCGTGCGGGAAGCCATGGCCGCCTACGAGATGAAGTGAAGGCCTCCGTGGACCTGACGATTCTGTACCGCGGCCCTCTCTCTTCCTGCGATTACGACTGCCCGTACTGCCCGTTCGCGAAGCGGCGCGACACCACCGCACAACTGCGAGCCGACCGGGCGGCCCTTGAACGGTTCACCGCGTGGGCGCGCGAGCAGCGAGAGGAAAACCTCTCGCTGCTCTTCACACCCTGGGGAGAGGGCCTGGTCCGTTCCTGGTACCGCCGCACCCTGGTGGAACTGTCGCACCAGCCGCACGTCCGACGGGTCGCCATCCAGACCAACCTGAGCTGCCGCACCGACTGGCTGGGGGACGCGGACCTCGACACCGTCGCACTGTGGTGCACGTATCACCCCGGGCAGACTCCCTACGAGCGATTCCTGGCCAAGACGCACCGCCTGTCCGCCATGGGAGTGCGCCACAGCGTCGGGATCGTCGGTGTGCCCGAGCATATGGAGCACGCGCGCCGGCTGCGTACGGAACTGCCGGAGCACGTGTATCTGTGGGTGAACGCCGCCGAGGGCCACACGTACACGGACGAGCAGGCCGCCGAGTGGACCGCGCTGGACCCGCTCTTTCCGTACAGCCGGCATCCGCACCGCTCGGCCGGCATGCCGTGCCGGACTGGAGAGTCGGTCATCTCCGTGGACGGTGAGGGAACGGTCCGGCGCTGTCACTTCGTGCGGGCCGAGTTGGGCAATCTCTACGACGGCTCCTACCGTGCCGCGCTCGCTCCGCGTGCCTGCCCCCTGGCCGTATGCGACTGCCACATCGGATACGTGCACCTGGAGACCCTGCCGCTGTACGACGTCTTCGCGGGCGGCGTCCTGGAACGCGTCCCGGCGGGGGCCGTAGAAGGAGTCAGTCGGCGCTCGTAACGGATGGGCACGCCTCGCCGGTGGCTTTGGTGTGCCAGGCGTCGGGAACTGTCACGGTCACTCTCATCGATGCGGTGTCGGTGTCCGGGGCTTCGAGGAGGCGGGCGTCGGCGACTGTGCAGATCAGTTGGGTGAGGGCCGTGTCGGTCAGTGGCCCGGTGCCCCAGGGCAGTTCGATCGACACCCGCCCGCCGTCCCCGCCGTCCGTCCGGACCGTCGGACCGACCGTCAGCCGGGGAAGGTCGGTGGTCACGCCCTTACGGCGTTCCATGATGTCCGGGCCCCGGAACACCATGTCCACAGCCGTCTCGATGCCGATCTGGCCGGTGGCCTGGCGACGGACGGGGAGCAGAGTGCCCTCGTTGACGAAGTAGAGGAGGTGGGCCGGGCGGATGCCGGTGGCGGGCTCTCCGGCCTCCACCACACCGGTCTCGGGGATACCGCAGGAGGTGAGCAGGAGGGCGGTCGTGATCAGCAGCGCGGGCCGGAACCACGGGCGTGCGGGGCTCATGACTCCCCCCGTTCCAGAGGTCGTTGGAGGGGGATCTCGACCGTGAACACGGCGCCGCCCTCCGCACGGTTCGCCGCCCGGACCGTGCCCCCGTGCAGGTGGACGTTCTCGGCCGTGATCGAGAGCCCGAGGCCACTGCCCTCCGTTCTGGTCCGGGCGGTGTCCGACTTGTAGAAGCGGTCGAAGACGTGCGGCAGGACGTCGGCGGGAATGCCCGGCCCACTGTCCAGCACCTCGATGACCGCCCACCTCGCTTCTTCCACGTCCGGCATCTTCCTTGTGTACAGGCTCAGTTGCACGGGGCGCGCCCCGTGCCCGAGCGCGTTGCCGACCAGGTTCGCGACGACCACGTCGAGGCGGCGCGGGTCGACCCGGCCGCTCAGTTCGCCGGGCTCGGGGAGCCGGGTGTCCACCGTGGCCGACCAGGCGCGGGCGACGAGGGTGCGCCGGAGGGACTCGGCGAGGTCGATGTCGTCCAGTTGCAGGCCCGCCGCGCCCGCGTCGAAGCGGGAGATCTCCATCAGGTCGTCCACCAGGCGGGCCAGCTTCACGGTTTCCTCGCTGATGAGCCGTACGGCCGTGGCGGTGTCCGGGGCAAGCCGGGCCGCGTCCTCGTCGAGGATGTCGGTGACCGCCGACATCGCCGCCAGCGGGGTGCGCAGCTCGTGCGACACGTCCGCGACGAAGCGGCGGGCGCGGGCCCCCATGCGGCGCAGCTCGGCCACGGACTCCTCCAGCGCGGCGGCGGTCTCGTTGAAGGTGTGCGAAAGGTCGGCGAGTTCGTCGGAGCCGTTGATGGCGAGCCGGGTGTCCAGGTGGCCCTCGGCGATCCTGCGGGTGGCGCGGCGCAACTCCCGTACCGGGCGCAGCACACCCCGGGCGGCCAGCAGGGCGAGCAGGACGGCCAGGCCCAGCGCGGGTACGACGGCGCGCCCGATGGCGGCGACCAGGGCATCGACGTACCCCTGTTCGGCGGTCTGCCGCACGGTCAGGAAGACCGCGACCCCGGACGCCGGGTGCTCGCTGGGGCTCTCGAAAGTGACCGGCAGGCCGACGACGAGCGAGGAGCGGCCGTCCGTCGACACCCGCTGGAAGACGGCGGCCCGGCGGGAACCCACGGCCGACCGCATGGCGGGCGTCAGCTCGGTGAACCTGTCCTGCGGCGTGGAGGTGGCGCGCAGCTTGCGATAGGTGACCAGTACGCGCCAGTTCTGCGCCGGTTCGGCGCGGGCCACCTCCGTGGCGACCCACTGCAGGTCGGCCCGGCTCGGGGGATAACTGATGCCCGCGGCAATGGCGTTGACGTGATACCGGAATCTTTTGATCACGGTGTCCTGGCCCTGCTGGAGCACCCCGGTGCGGGCTTCCCTGAAGGTCAGGGCGCCCGTGGTCAGGGTGGCGACGGCGGCGACGAGGACGAACGCCACGAGGAGCCGGCCGCGCAGGCCGCGCAGCGGTGGCTTCACCGGGACTGGAACCGGTAACCGAAGCCGCGCACGGTCTGGATGTAGCGCGGCTGCCCCGCCGGCTCGCCCATCTTGGTGCGCAGCCGCTTGACGCAGGCGTCGACCAGCCGTGAGTCACCGTGATAGCTGTGCTCCCAGACCGCCTCCAGCAGTTGCTGCCGGGAGAACACCTGGCCGGGTGAGGCCGAGAGCGTCAGCAGGAGCCGCAGTTCGGAAGGGGCGAGGGAGACCGGCACGCCCTGCCGGGTGACGGTCAACCCGGCCCGGTCGATGGCCAGTTCGCCGCCCTCGCCGTGGGCTTCGATCTTCGGTATGCCGCCGTCGGCGGGCGCGGCGCCGACCCGACGCAGGACCGCGCGGATACGGGCCTCCAGCACACGTGCCTGCACCGGCTTGACGACGTAGTCGTCCGCTCCGGCTTCGAGCCCGACCACGATGTCCGTGTCGTCGCCCCGTGCGGTCGCCATGATGATCGGCACCTGGTCCTCGGCACGGATCCGGCGGCACACCTCAAGGCCGCTCAGGCCGGGCAGCATCAGATCGAGCACGACGACGTCCGGCCGGAAGAACCGCAGCCGGGCCAGTCCGTCCTCCCCGGTCCCGGCGGTGGCGACGTCGTGCCCCTGGCGGCGCAGCGCAAGCAGGACGCCCTCCCGTACGGCGCGGTCGTCTTCGATGAGCAGGACACGTGGCATGCCCTCAGTATCCGTACGGATCAAGGGACTTGAGGTGGGGACGAGGTCCGGCCAGGGAACTGTTACGGGACGATCACATAGCCCCGCCGACGATCAGGCGTTACAGTTCCGTTACCTCTTGGGCCAGATTCCATCACATCGCGCACACAGCCTTGACGGCTATGACCACGACCGCTCACCGTGCGACGCCTTCGACCTCGCGATCCTCCTCGCGATCCCGTCGTCGTCGCAGAGGCCCCGCGCATGCCGGCGGGCATGGCCGGAAGGCGAAAGGGCCCCTGCTGGGGGGCCTGGCCGCGCTCGCCGCACTCGCCTCCGCCGCCACCCTGGCCATGAACTGGACGCCGCCCGCGGCCTCCGGGGCGGGCGACGGACCCGCTGCCGCCGCGCGACCCTCCCGGCCGGCGCCGGACCGGTCCGCGAAGCCGAGCGGCACGGCGACCGGTGCCCAGGGCCTCGAGAAGGCCGGCACCAAGCCCGGCGGGACGGTCACCCCGCCTCCGAAGGCCACCCCCTCCCCCTCCCCCTCCTCCCCCTCTTCCTCGCCCTCTTCTTCCTCGTCTTCCTCCTCGGCCGGCATCCCGTCCTCGGGCCCCGGCACGTTCACCACCGCCGGAGGTGGAAGCGGGACCGTGGGGCAGGGCAGCCGGCTGCTGCGCTACGAGGTCGTCGTCGAGGACGGCCTCGAGCAATCGGCCGCCGACGTCGCCCAGCAAGTGGAGGGCATACTCGCCGACCCCCGCGGTTGGACGGCCGACGGTGAGTCCGCGTTCCGGCGCGTCGCCGACGGTACGCCCGACTTCGTCGTACGGCTCGCCACGCCGGGAACCGTGGACAAGATCTGCGGCCGGTACGGGCTGAACACCCGCGGCGAGGTCAACTGCAATGTGGGCAAGGACGTCGTGGTCAACCTCAAGCGGTGGCTGCTGGCGACTCCGGTGTACGCCGACGACGTCGACGCCTACCGGGCGCTGATCATCAACCACGAGGTCGGCCACTTCCTCGGTCACGGCCATGTGACCTGCCCCGGCGCGGGCAAGCCGGCCCCGGCGATGATGCAGCAGATCAAGGGGATGCACGGCTGCGCCCCCAACGTCTGGCCGTACGACACGAAGGGCCGACTCCTCACCGGACCTGCCGTGCCTTGACCGGCCTGTCGACCGGCCCGCACCTGCACGTCGAGGTCCTCGCCCACGGGGCGTGCGCCGACCCGACGCCGTGACTCGCCCTCGACCGCTGACGGCGGACGTGGCGGTGTGGACCGCGCATCCGTACCACGGACGCGGTCCCGCCGGGCTACCGTCGGCTCCGTACCAGCAGATACAGGAAGTACGACGTGCCGATCACCGCTGTCATCAAGCCGGCGCCCAGCTGGGAGGGGGCGATGACCGTGCGGCCGAGCAGGTCGGCCGTACAGACGAGCGCGGCACCGAGGAGGACGGCGACCGGCACCACCCGTACGTGCCGCCGGCCCACAAGGGCACGTGCCGCGTGCGGCGCCACGAGGCCCACGAAACCGATGGTGCCGGCCGAGGCGACGGCGGTCGCGCTGAGCAGGACGCTCACCACCAGGAACCCGAGCCTGGCCCGGGACAGCCGCAGGCCGAGGAGCCTCGGTGTGTCCCCGTCCAGGGAGACGAGGTCCAGCTCGGTGCGCCGGGCGACCGCGACGACAAGGCCCGGCATCAGCACGAGTGCGACGGGCAGGACGTCCGGCATGGTCCGGCCGTACGTCGAACCGGACAGCCAGGTCAGCGCCTTCGTGGCGTTGAACGGATCGGTGAGCACGATGAGCAGGCTGATCAGCGCCGTGGTACCGGCGGCCACGCCGATACCGACGAGAACCAGCCGGTTCTGCTGGTAGCCGCCCGGGGCGGCGAGCCCGCAGACGACCACGGAGGCCACCGCGGCGCCCGCGAACGCGGCCCCCGCGACGCTCCAGGACCGGCGCCGGGTGCGGTGGTGACGAGCAGTACCGCGCCCAGCGCGGCTCCTCCGGAGACACCCAACACCCCCGGTTCGGCGAGCGGGTCCGCCGACAAAGGCGACCCTGGAGGAGGCGAGCAACGGGAGCGAGACGCCGGTGGCGCCGACCAGGCCGAGCGCCAGGTACGAACCGGCGTTCACCGCGAGGATATCGGGAGAGGCGAGCACGTTGCGGCTGACGGCCTGCAGCACGGCGCCCGCCACGCCGAGGATGACACCGACCAGAATGCCGTCGGTCATCCGCGGCAGCCGGGAGGCGATCACGACCGAGGCGTCGGCCGGATCGGCCTGCCCGGTCAGGGCCTTGAACACCTCGGCCGGTCCGACGGCGGCGGTGCCCTGGGTGATGTCGACGACTGCGAGGGCCGCGACCAGAAGGACGAGCACGGCCGTCACCGCGGCCGCGCCCGTCCGGGACGCGGCCGTCGACGGACGGGTGGCGGGGGGACGTTGCGGTGACGGCCATGGCCGGCGTTACTTCGTCAGTGCGTCGACGACGGCGTCGATGTACGCCTCCATGCCGCACCTTGGTGTGCACTGGGTCGATTCGTCGGGGGCGCGCCGGTGGATAGCGGCCGGCGCGCACGAGCAGCGCGCCACCGTCGTCCGCGTCGCCGACCGGCGTTTCCTGGCACTACCGGACCGTGATCGGGTGCTGCTCGTGCGCCCCGAGGACGGGGCGATCGCGGCGGCGATCCCGTTCCTCGGGCAGGTGAATGATGTCGTGTCACCCGCACCGGGCCTGCTGTGCCTGATCGTTGC
This sequence comes from Streptomyces sp. NPDC048275, assembly GCF_040652275.1. Taxonomy (NCBI): domain Bacteria; kingdom Bacillati; phylum Actinomycetota; class Actinomycetes; order Kitasatosporales; family Streptomycetaceae; genus Streptomyces; species Streptomyces sp. NPDC048275. Next base: position 51,431 of record NZ_JBEZLR010000002.1, on the reverse strand, counting down.
GGCGCGCGTCGCCCTGGTCGAGCTGGCCGACGACCTGTCCTGACCACCGCAGCCCGATGGGAGACGCCCAGACCATGGCATTCGAGAACCTCACACCGGCGGAGCAGATCCGGTACTGCCAAGACAAACTCGCGCGCATCGACGAACTCGAGACGCAGATACGCAGCATGCCGAGCACCCGACAGAACCTGGAGACCCTGCGTGACCTCGCCACCGCCCGCCACGAGTACACCAAGGCGCTGAAGCGGCTCGAGAATCCTTCGCTGTGGCAGCGGACCAACCGGTGGGTCAACGAGTGGGCGGCCGGAGACCGGGCGAAGGAGGCGGCGCGGAAACGCCGGCGGGGATGCGTGAGTTGCCATGGCACAGGCCAAGTCGTGGGCGCCGGAAACTGGTTCGAGAATTGCGTGACCTGCGGCGGCACCGGAGAGCACCGGGAGTACCACTGATCGACTCCGGGTTCCGGCGGGGCGCGGGAACGCTGACGAGGTGGGCCTGTCCCAGGTTGCTTGGGAGCCAGGACAGGCGATCCACGCAACCCAGAACGGGCCCTGCACAGTGCGCGCTCTGACCAGGCGGTTCACCGATTCTCTTCCGTGAGGCGGAAGTGGTATTGCGATGCTGTGGCGCCCTTCCGGACGATGCCACCACCGCAGACAGACGGGAGCCGCAGCCATGCCTCACATGACCGCCTTCGCCAGGAACCAGTGGTACGTCGCCGCCTACTCGCACGAGGTCGGGCGTGAGCTGCTCGGGCGGACGCTTCTCGACGAGCCGCTCGTCTTCTACCGGACCGAGGACGACGGGACGGCCGTCGCGCTGGCCGACCGGTGCGTGCACCGGCGCTTCCCGCTCTCGGAGAGTCGGCTCGACGGCGACCGGATCGTGTGCGGGTACCACGGGTTCACCTACGACACGACGGGCAGCTGCGTGTACGTGCCGGGCCAAAAACGCATACCGCGCACGGCCCGTGTCGCCTCCTACCCGGTGGTCGAACAGGACTCCCTGATCTGGGTCTGGATCGGCGACCCGGCGCTCGCCGACCCGGGGGCCATTCCGCGCGCCCGGCACCTCGACTCCCCCGACTGGGTCACCGTCTGCGGCATGGAGCCCATCGACGCCGACTACGGACTCCTCGTCGACAACCTCCTCGACCTCTCCCACGAGACCTATCTGCACGGCGGCTACATCGGCACGCCCGAGGTCGCCGAGACGCCGATCACCACCGAGGTCGACGAGGGCGCGGGCATCGTGCGGGTCAGCCGGCACATGGACGACGCCGAGTGTCCGCCGTTCTACGCCCGCTCGACCGGCATCGAGGGCCGGATCACCCGCTGGCAGGACATCGAGTACCACGCTCCGTGCCTGTATCTGCTGCACAGCCGGATCGCCCCGGTCGGGGTGCTTCCCGAGGCGGACGGCAGCGATCCGAACGGCTTCCACACCGAGATCACGTACGCGATCACGCCGTCGCGCGACGGCCATGTCTACGACTTCTGGGCGGTCTCCCGGGACTTCGCCCGCGAGGACGAGGAAGTCAGCACGTTTCTGCGGGACTTCAACCACACGGTCGTCATGCAGGACGTCGACGCACTGAATCTGCTGCAGAAGACCCTCGGCACCGAGCGGACCGGTTACCAGGAGCTGAGCATCAACATCGACACCGGCGGCCTCGCCGCCCGCCGCATCCTCGCCCGGCTGGTCGAGGAGGGCGACAAGCCGATGGAGAAGGTCCAGTGACGTCCCCCACGGGCGAGATCTACCGCATCGACTGGCTGCCGGGCACGGACGTCCTGCACGGCACCTGTCACTGCGGCGCCGAGCACACCGCCCAGGACCCGATCGAGATGTGGGAGTGGATGCTCGCCCACCCCGACGGTCACACGCCCCGAGGAAGCGGACAATGACCGAGTTGTACGAGGCCGAACTCATCGTCCAGCAGCGAGAGTTCACGGCCGACGGGGTGCTCGCGCTCACCTTGCGCCACCCGCTCGGCGAGGAACTCCCCGGCTGGGAGCCGGGCGCCCATGTCGACGTCGTACTCGGGCCCGAGCTGGAGCGGCAGTACTCACTGTGCGGCGATCCGGCGGACCGTCAGGCGTGGCGGATCGCGGTGTTGCGGGAGCCGGACGGGCGCGGTGGATCGTCCTACGTGCACGAGAAGTTGGACCACGGCTACACGGTCCGCGTGCGCGGTCCGCGCAACCACTTCGCCCTCGCGCCCGCCCCTCGCTACCGCTTCGTCGCGGGCGGCATCGGCATCACGCCGATCCTGCCGATGCTCGCCGCCGCGGAGGCCGCGGGCGCGGAGTGGACGCTGCTCTACGGCGGGCGAACGCGCAACTCCATGGCTTTCACCGAGGAGTTGGGCCGGTACGGGGATCGGGTGACGATCGCTCCCCAGGACGAGAGCGGGCTGCTGGACCTCGACTCCGTGCTCACCGGGGTCCGCGAGGGCACCCTCGTCTACTGCTGCGGGCCCGGCGCGCTGCTGGACGCCGTGGAGGAGCGGTGTCCCACCGGGCTGCTGCGCGTCGAGCGCTTCCAGCCGAAGGTTCAGGACACGGGCGCGGACCGCGAGTTCGAGGTGGAGCTCGCGCGCACCGGCCGCACGCTGACCGTGCCCGCGGACGTCTCCGTGCTCGACACCGTGCGCGCCGCGGGTGTCGAGGTGCTCTTCTCCTGCACCGAAGGCACCTGTGGGACCTGCGAGACGGAGATCGTCGAAGGCACCCCGGACCACCGGGACTCGGTGCTGACCGAGGAGGAGCGGGCGGCGGGCGAGACCATGCTCATCTGTGTCTCCCGCTGCCGGGGGAAGCGGCTCGTGCTCGACCTGTAGACATCCGGAGATCGGCTTCGATCCGTGCGACCGTGGTGAGGAGTTGGGGCAGCAGCTCGCGGCGTACGGACGCGGCCGAGTTGCGGCCCGCGTGCACCGGGATGTTCACGGCCGCCACCACCTCGCCGTCCCGGTCCCGCACCGGGGCGGCTACCGAGCGCAGTCCCTCCTCCAACTCCTGGTCGACGAGGGCGTATCCCTGACGCCGTACGCGGTGCAGCTCGGCCCGCAACTGCTGTGCCGAGACGATGGTGCGGGCGGTCAGGGGCCGTAACTCGACGCGGGACAGCCGGGCTTCGATCTCCTCGTCCGGCAGCTGCGCGAGGATCGCCCGGCCCACGGAGGTGACGTGGGCCGGGAAGCGGGTGCCGAGGGTGATCGTCGCGGTCATGATGCGATGTGCGGGCACCCGCGCCACGTACACGATGTCGTCGCCGTCGAGTACGCACAGGGACGACGATTCCCCTACGTGGTCGACGAGTTGCTCCAGATGCGGTTCGGCGATCCTCGGCAGGGTGAAGCCGGAGAGGTAGGAGTAGCCGAGTTCCAGCACGCGTGGGGTGAGCCGGAACATCCGGCCGTCCGAGTTCACGTATCCGAGGTCGACGAGCGTCAGCAGGAAGCGGCGGGCCGCCGCGCGGGTCACCTCGCAGCGGCGCGCCACTTCACTGAGCGTCAGTTCCGGGTGGTCGGCGTCGAAGGCGCGGATGACCGCGAGGCCGCGCTCGAAGGACCGGACGAAATGCGGTGCGCGTGCTGCGGCAGGCATCGTCGCCTCCAATTGGACGCACGGCGTGCGCGATCCGCGCACGTCAGGAACACGCTTCGATAACTGTCAACAATATTGTCAGCCATAGCCATTGACCTCGGGGTTACGAGGGCTCTACTTTTCCCGCTGAGCACCATTGTGCGGTGTGCGCACAGCCTGTCGGAACACTGTCGTCTGCACAGGAGGAGCCATGCGTCGTCTGTTCGCCGGTCTCGCGGTCGGAGCCTTGCTGGTCGCCGCGTCGGCCTGTGGCTCGTCCGACGACTCCGGAACATCGGACAAGGGCACGTCGTCCGGCGGTACCACCACGGTCAAGGTGGGAATCATCCCCATCGTCGATGTCGCGCCCCTCTACCTGGGCCAGGAGAAGGGCTTCTACAGCAAGCGGGGCCTGAAGCTGTCCATGACGACCGCACAGGGCGGCGCGGCGATCGTGCCGGGCGTGACCAGCGGTCAGTTCCAGTTCGGGTTCTCCAACATGACCTCGCTGATGGTCGCCCAGTCCAACAGCGTGCCCGTACAGGCCGTCGCCAACGGCATCGCCTCAACGGGCGCCCAGGGCAAGGACTTCGGCGCCCTCACGGTGAAGAAGGACAGCCCGGTGAAGTCGGCGAAGGACCTCGAGGGCAAGAAGGTCGCCATCAACACCCTCAAGAACATCAACGAGACCGCGGTGCGTGAGTCGGTGCGCAAGGCGGGCGGCGATCCCGACAAGGTGAACTTCGTCGAACTCGCCTTCGACCAGATGCCCGCTGCCCTGGACGGCGGCCAGATCGATGCCGCCATGGTGGTCGAGCCGGCCCTGGCCACCGTCAAGAGCCAGGGGGCGCGCGAGATCGCCTCACCCCTGGTCGACGTCGCGGAGGGCCTGACCGTCGCGATGTACTTCACGTCCACGCAGTACGCGCAGCAGAACCCGGACGTGGTGAAGAAGTTCCAGGAGGCCACGGCCGAGTCCCTCGCCTACGCCGACGCCCACCCGGACGAGGTCCGCGAGACCGTCACCACGTACACGAAGATCCCCGCCGACGTGCTGGCGCAGGTGATCCTGCCGAAGTGGCCGGCCGAACCGAACAGGGCGTCGATCGAGGCGCTGGAGAAGCTGGGCGAGCAGGACGGGCTGTTCAAGTCGGCGCCCGACCTGGACAAGTTGCTGCCGTGAGGGGGCTGAACGCCGTACTGGGTGCGGCCGGGCTCGCGGCCTTCCTCGCCCTGGGCGAGGCGGTGCCGCGGCTCGGTCTCGTCAAGGAGGCCTACTTCCCGCCGACCAGCCGCATCGCCGACGCGCTCGGGCAGGAGGTCAACGACGACGCCTTCTGGACCGCCCTCGGCGACACCCTCACCGGCTGGGCGCTGGGCCTGGTGATCGCGGTCGGCGCGGGCGTCGCCGTGGGCCTGGTCGTCTCGGTCGTGCCGTATCTGCGGGAGGCCACGGCCTCGACGATCGAGTTCCTCCGCCCGATCCCCTCCGTCGCCCTCATCCCCGTCGCCGTCCTCCTCTACGGCAGCGAACTCCGCTCCGTCCTCCTCCTCGTCGTGTACGCCTCCTTCTGGCAGGTCCTCGTTCAGGTCCTGTACGGCGTCCAGGACGTCGACCCGGTCGCGGAGGAGACGGCCCGCTCCTACGGCCTCGGCACCTGGGCCCGCGTACGGCACGTCCTGTGGCCCACGGCGCTGCCGTACGTCATGACGGGTGTCCGGCTGGCCGCCGCGGTCGCCCTCATTCTCGCCGTCACCACCGAACTCGTCATCGGGGCACCGGGATTGGGCGCGCGGATCGCGGTCGCCCAGACCTCGGGGGCCGTCCCGGACATGTACGCGCTGGTGGTGGTCACCGGTCTGCTGGGCCTCGTGATCAACGTGGGCGCCCGCGCGGTGGAGCGGCGGGCGCTGGCCTGGCACCAGTCGGTGCGCGCGGAGGTGACGGTGTGAGAGGGATCCTGCTGCGGGTCCTGGCGCGGATCCTCTTCGTCATCGCCGTGCCCGCCCTGCTCGTCACCGGCTGGTGGCTGGCCTCCGACGGCAGCACCGACATCTACTGGCCGCCCCTGCGCACGATCCTGAAGACCTTCCCGGACGTCTGGACGGGCGAGCGGCTGCGCGCCGACGTCCTGCCCAGCGTGACGCGTCTGCTCGCCGGTTACCTGTCGGCGGCCGTCGTGGGCGTGGCGCTGGGCACGGTCATCGGCTCGTACCGCCGGGTGCGGGCCGTGTGCGAACCGGTCCTGGAGTTCCTGCGCGCGGTGCCGCCACCCGTCCTCATCCCCGTCATCATGCTGTTCGCGGGCATCGGCGACACCATGAAGATCGCCGTGATCGCCAGTGGCTGCGTCTGGCCGATCCTGCTCAACACCGTGGAGGGGGTACGGGCGGTCGACTCCGTGATGGCGGAGACGGCGCGGTCGTACGGCATCACGGGCGTCGCCCGACTGCGGACCGTGGTGCTGCCCTCGGCGAGCCCACAGATCTTCGCGGGCCTGCGCCAGGCCCTCTCCATCGGCATCATCCTGATGGTCATCAGCGAGATGTTCGCGGCCAGCAACGGCCTCGGCTTCACCATCGTGCAGTTCCAGCGCGGCTTCGCGATCCCCGACATGTGGACCGGGATCCTCGTCCTCGGTCTGCTCGGCTTCCTGCTCTCCGTCGTCTTCCAACTGGTCGAGCGGCGTGTGCTCGGCTGGTACCACGGTCTGCGCTCCACCCGGCGGTCCTCGTGAAGCTCATGAAAGGGCGGTCCATGCTCGACGTACGCGGCCTGAGGAAGGTCTACGAGGGTTCGGGGCGCCGGGTCGAGGCGGTCCGCGATCTCACCTTCACCGTCGACGCCGGTGAACTGGTCTGTCTGGTCGGTCCGTCGGGATGCGGCAAGACGACCCTGCTGAAGTGCATGGGCGGGCTCCTCACCCCGACGGCGGGCGAGGTGCTGCTCGCGGGCCGGCCGGTGAGCGGTCCGCCGCCCGGGATGGCGTTCGTGTTCCAGGAGTACGGGCGCAGCCTGTTTCCCTGGATGCGGGTCGGGGAGAACGTCGAACTACCGCTGAAACAGAAGGACTTGAGTAAGTCACGGCGGCGCGAACTGGTCGCGGACGCGCTGAAGTCGGTCGGACTCTCGGATGCCGCCGGGGCGTATCCGTGGCAGCTGTCCGGCGGTATGCAGCAGCGGGTCGCCATCGCCCGCGCGCTGGCGTACCAGCCCGATGTGCTGCTGATGGACGAGCCGTTCGCGGCGGTGGACGCTCAGACGCGGGCCGATCTGGAGGACCTCGTCCGGGGGCTGTGGCGGGAGCGCGGGATCACGATCCTGTTCGTCACGCACGACATCGACGAGGCCGTGTACCTGGGTGAGCGGGTGGTCGTCCTGTCCGCCTCCCCCACCGTGGTCCAGGAGCAGCTGAAGGTTGATCTCCCGGACGAGCGCGATCAGTTGCACACCCGGGTCGCCCCGCGCTTCGCCGAGCTACGGACCCATGTGTACGAGCAGATCCAGGCGGCGAAGCGGGGAACGCCCTCCGACCTCAAGACGGATACGCCTCCACCTCGCTGATCCGGTCCGCCGGCCGGGCTGCGGTGTCAGGTGCGCAGCCAGGCCGCCGTGTCCTGGGGGAGGTGGCCCTCGGCGTCCAAGGGGCCGCTGGTGAGGAGGAGTTGGGTGTGGTCGGGGAGTTCGGCGGGGGTGTCGGAGAGATTGACCACGCAGAGCGTGCCGTCCGTGCGGGCGAAGGCGAGGACGCCGTCAGGGGTGGGCAGCCAGGTCAGCGGGCCGTCGCCGAAGCCGGGCTCGGTTCGGCGGATGCGGAGCGCCTCGCGGTAGAGGACGAGCATCGAAGCGGGGTCGGCTGCCTGGTGGTCGGCCGCGTAGGCCGGCCAGCCCGCGGGTTGCGGAAGCCAGGGCTCACCGCCGAAGCCCGCGTGGGGCGACGAGGCGGTCCACGGCAGCGGGACCCTGCACCCGTCCCGGCCCGGGTCGGTGCCACCGGAGCGGAAGTGCATCGGGTCCTGGATACGGTCGCGCGGTATCTCCGCCTCGGGCAGGCCGAGTTCCTCCCCCTGGTAGACATAGACGGCGCCGGGCAGGGCGAGTGAGAGCAGGGCGGCGGCGCGGGCACGCCGGGTGCCGAGGGCGAGGTCGGTGGGGGTGCCGAAGACCTTGGTGGCGAAGTCGAAGCCGGTGTCCGTGCGGCCGTAGCGGGTGACCGTGCGCGTCACATCGTGGTTGCACAGCACCCAGGTGGCGGGCGCGCCGACCGGGGCGTGCTCGGCCAGGGTCTCGTCGATCGACGTACGCAGCCGTCCGGCGTCCCAAGGGCAGGACAGGAAAGAGAAGTTGAAAGCGGTGTGCAGCTCGTCGGGACGCAGATAGCGGGCGAAGCGCTCGCTGTCGGGCAGCCAGACCTCGCCGACGAAGATGCCGTCGTAGGCATCGGCGACCGTGCGCCAGGAACGGTAGATGTCGTGGAGTTCGTCGCGGTCGACAAAGGGGTGCGGGTCGCGGTCCTCGACGAAGTCGGGCAGGTCCGGGTCCTTCGCGGGCAGCGCGGCCGAGTCGATGCGGACGCCGGCCACGCCCCGTTCGAACCAGAAGCGCAGGACGTCCTCGTGTTCCTGCCGGACGGCCGGGTGCGCCCAGTTGAGGTCGGGCTGCTCGGGGGTGAACAGGTGGAGGTACCAGTCGCCGTCGGGCAGCCGGGTCCAGACGGGTTCGGTGGAGCCCGCGAACTGCGACGGCCAGTCGTTGGGCGGGAGCTCGCCGTGTGCGCCGCGTCCGGGGCGGAAGTGGAACAGCGCGCGCTCCGGGCTGCCGGGGCCGGCCGCGAGGGCCGCGCGGAACCAGGCGTGCCGGTCGGAGACGTGGTTCGGCACGATGTCGACGAGGGTGCGAATGCCCAACTCCCGTGCTTCGGCGATGAGTTTCTCCGCCTCGGCGAGCGTTCCGAAGGCCGGGTCGATGGCGCGGTAGTCGGCGACGTCGTAGCCGCCGTCGGCCATGGGTGACAGATACCAGGGGTTGAACCACAGGGCGTCCACACCGAGTTCGGCGAGGTAGGGAAGTTTGGCGCGGACGCCCGCGAGGTCGCCGGTGCCGTCGCCGTCGCCGTCCGCGAAGCTGCGGACGTACACCTGGTAGATGACGGCGGAGCGCCACCATTCGCCCTGGGTGCGGGCAGGGGAATGCTGTCCCACGGTGCCTACCTTTCTGTGAAGCTCTGGAAGGGGGTGGGGTCAGCCCTTCGTGCTGCCCGCGCTGATCCCGGCGATGATGTGCCGCTGGAACACCAGGAACATCGCCACCATGGGGATGCTGGCGATCACCATCGCGGCGAGCAGCACGGTCAGCGGGATGTTCTGCGACAGCTGGACGAGGGCCACGCTGATGGGCTGTTTGTCGGTGTCGGAGAAGACCATCAGCGGCCAGAGGAAGTCCTGCCAGACGGCGACCAGGGCGAAGATCGACACGACTCCCAGGACCGGCCTGGACATGGGCAGCACGATCGACCAGAGGGTGCGCAGCCGGCCGGCGCCGTCGATCTCGGCGGCCTCCAGGACGTCGCGCGGGATCTGGTCGAAGAAGCGCTTGAGCAGGTAGAGGTTGAAGGCGTTGGCCACGGCGGGCAGCCAGATGCCGAGCGGGTCGTTGAGCAGGCTCACGTGGACGATCGGGAGGTCGGCGACCGTCAGGTACTTCGGGACGACCAGTGCCTGGGCGGGGACCATCAGGGTGGCGAGGATGCCGCCGAGGACGATCTTGCCGAAGGCGGGCTTCAGTTTGGACAGGGCGTACGCGGCGGCCGTACAGAAGACGAGTTGGAGAAACCAGGCGCCGGTGGCCTGCACCACCGTGTTCCAGAGGTGGGTGGGCAGGTCCATCAGGTCCCAGGCGTCGGTGTAGCCGCTGATGCTCCACCGGTCGGGGACGAGCGTCGGGGGTGTGCGGGCGACCTCGTCCGGCGACTTCATGGCGCCGGTGACCATCCAGTAGACGGGGAAGAGGAAGGCGAGCGCGAAGAGCAGCACCACGCCCGAAAAGACCGTCCAGTAGAGGGCTTTGCCGCGGCGGCGGGCCAGGGTGAGCGGTGAGACGAGTGTGCGGGTGCTCATGAGTCCTCACCTCCGGAGCGGGTCAGCCTCAGATAGAGCGCGGAGAACGCGCTGAGCAGAGCGAGAAGCATGACGCTCAGGGCGCAGGCTCCTCCGAAGTCGTTGTAGAGAAAGGCGTACTTGTAGATCAGGTACAGGACCGTCACGGTCGCGTTCTCCGGGCCACCGCCCGTGATCACGAACGGTTCGGTGAAGATCTGCATGGTGGCGATGATCTGCAGCAGCATCAGCATGAGGATGATGAAGCGGGTCTGCGGGATCGTCACATGGCGGACGCGCTGCCAGATGTTCGCGCCGTCCAGCTCGGCGGCCTCGTACAGCTCACCGGGGATGCTCTGCAGCGCGGCCAGGTAGATGAGGACGGTGCCGCCGAGGTTCGCCCAGGTGGCGACGATGACGAGGGAGACGAGGGCGGTGTCGGCGCCGTTGGACCAGTTCGAGGTGGGCAGGTGCAGGAAGCGCAGCGCCTCGTTCGCCAGGCCCGCTCCGGGATCGTAGAACCATTTCCAGAGCAGCGCGCTGACCACCGGCGGAATCATCACCGGCAGATAGACCACGACTCTGAAGACGGCCTTCGCGTGCCGGAGTTCGTTCAGCACCAGCGCCATCACGAAGGGGACGGCGAAGCCGATGAGCAGGGCGAGGAGCGTGAAGGTCAGGGTGTTGCGCCAGGCGGCCGCGAACTCCGGGTCGTGGAAGACGCGGGTGAAGTTCTCGGTGCCGACCCATTCCGCCTCCGCCCCCGGCGTGTACTTCTGGAAGGCGATCACGACCGCGCGGATCGCCGGGTACCAGGAGAACAGCGCGAAGCAGAGCAGGCCGCCGATGAGGAAGCCGTACGCCCGCGACTGGTCGGCCAGGCGCCGCCGCAGCGGCGGCCGTTGCGGTCCGGGCCTGGGCGCCTCCACCCGCCGTACAGCCGTCGGTGGAGGCACCGCGGGCTTCGATGCGGTCTCCATGAACGGTGTCAGCCCCGGGCCAGAATGGAGTCGATCTTGCCGGACGCGTCGCTCAGGAGCTTGTCGACGTCGGCGTCCTTCTTGGTGAGCACCGCGGAGACCGCGCCGTCCAGGACCGAGTAGATCTGCTGGGCTTGCGGCGGCTCGATCTTCATCTCCAGGCTCTGGTTGCCGTCGAGGAAGGCCTGGTAGTTCTCCACCGGGACATTGGCGTTGGCCTCCTTGACCTGCTGATCCTTGTCGTCTGCGGCGCCGGTGAACAGGCGGGGCTCGGGCAGGCCGACGGGCGCGTCGTTCTGCTTGGCGCGGGCGTAGTCGCCGAGGAAGCCGTCGCCGGGGGTGAGGAACATCGAGTCGAGCCACTTCAGGCCCGCCTTGATCTGCTCGGGCGTCGCCTTCTTGTTGAACATGTAGCCGTCGCCGCCGATGAGCGTGCCCTGGCCGCCGGGCATGGGAGCGAGGGCGAGGTCGTTGTAGTTGCCGCCCTTCTCCTTGACCAGGATCGGGATGTTGTCCGGCGCGGAGAGGTACATGCCGAGCTTCCCGGAGCCCATCATCTGCTGGACGTCGTTGATGACGAGGAGCTGCTTGCTGCCCATGGAGTTGTCGGTCCAGCGCATGTCCTTGAGGTTCTGCAGGACGGCCTTGCCCTCGGGGGTGTCGATGGTGGCCTTCTTGCCGTCCTCGCTGACGACGTCGCCGCCCTGTGAGTAGAGCTCGGCGGTGAAGTGCCAGCCGCCCTGGTTCTGGGCGCTGTAGTCGGCGTATCCGACGGTGCCGTTGCCGAGCCCGGCTATCGCCTTGGCGGCCGCGCGCAGTTCCTCCCAGGTCGCCGGGGGCTTCTCCGGGTCGAGGCCCGCCTGCTCGAAGAGCTTCTTGTTGTAGATCAGGCCCATCGAGTAGCCGGTGCGCGGGACGCCGTAGATCTTGCCGTCGACGGTGTAGATGTCGCGCAGCTGCTGCTGGATGGTGTCGTAGCTCTTGAGGTCCTTGACGTAACTCGTGATGTCCGCGGCCTGGTTGATGTCCACGACGTGCTTGGCGTCGGTGAAGTAGGTGTAGAAGACGTCCTCCATCTGGCCTCCGGCCAGCTTGGCGTCGAACGTCTTGGGGTCCTGACACGGGAACGCGTCATGTGCGACGACGTCGATGTCCGGGTTGGCCTTCTCGAAGGCCTTGATGTCGGCCTCGAAGAACGAGCGGTCGACCTTGGCGCTCTTGGGCGGCATGCAGTTGACGGTGATACGCGTCTTTCCGTCGGCCGTGTCGTCGCTCGAACCGCAGGCGGTGGCGGTGAGCGCGAAAGAACACGCCATGAGCGTGATGAAGGTACGGCGGAACCCGGTGCTTCTCATCGGTGGACCCCTTTGGGCAGGAGCGGGTGGAACCCTTTGGCGACCCGTGGCCTGGAGCGGTGGGCGCCGCACACTCAAGCACCGGCGACATCGGTCCGCAAGATGTCGCGCAGAATATGGAATTATTTGACAGCCACGCGTATCTCAGTGGCGAGGTGCTTGCGCAGTGGACCCTCGCACCACCAACTCCGGCTCGAACAAAAGCTCTTCGGCGGTGACACTGCTGCCGCCGATCTGCGCGTTCAGCAGCTCGACGGCAGCGCGCCCCATGGCCTCGATGGGCTGGCGCACGGTGGTCAGCGGGGGCTCGGTGCAGTTCATGAACGCCGAGTCGTCGTAGCCGACCACGGAGACCTCGCCCGGGACGGAGAGTCCCTTGCGGCGGGCGGCCCGTACGGCGCCGAGCGCGAGGGGGTCGCTGGCGCAGATGATGCCGGTGACACCCCGGTCGAGCAGCCGGGTGGCCGCGGCCTGTCCGCCCTCCAGGGAGAACATGGCCCGGGCGACGTGCTCGTCGGGCAGGTCGGGGGCGAGTGCGCGCGCCGCCGCGAGCTTGCGCCCCGAGGGCATGTGGTCGCCGGGGCCGAGGACAAGCCCGATGCGCTCGTGGCCGAGCGAGTCCAGGTGGCGCCAGGCCTGCTCGACGGCGACGGCGTCGTCGCAGGAGACGCAGGGGAACCCGAGGTGCTCGATGGCCGCGTTCACCAGCACCACGGGGATGTTGCGGTCCGCGAGCTGCCGGTAGTGGTCGTGCGGCGCGTCCGCCTGCGCGTACAGACCGCCCGCGAACACCACGCCGGAGACCTGCTGTTGGAGCAGCAGCTCCACGTAGTCCGCCTCGGAGACGCCGCCTTTGGTCTGGGTGCACAGCACCGGGGTGAGACCGAGCTGCGCGAGCGCCCCGCCGATCACTTCGGCGAACGCCGGGAAGATCGGGTTCTGCAGCTCGGGCAGCACGAGGCCCACGAGCCGAGCGCGTACACCGCGCAGTTGCGTGGGCCTCTCGTAGCCGAGCACGTCCAGTGCGGAGAGCACCGCCTGCCGGGTGGAATCGGAGACTCCGGGCTTGCCGTTGAGCACCCGGCTGACCGTGGCCTCGCTGACCCCGACCTTCTTCGCCACCTGAGCAAGTCGTCGCGTCATGCGCGCAAGAATATCGCAAGATATGCAAGTGGCTTGCGTAGTTGCAGATGGATCGGCTGGATCCCGTACGAGTGGATCGACCGGATCCCCTGCCGGTGGATCAGCCGGGTCGGCGAGCGGCCCAGAGGCCTCGGACATGGCCCAAGTGACGGGTCATCACTTCGCGTACGGCGTCCTGGTCGCGGTCGAGGAGCGCGTCGAGGAGTTCGAGGTGCTCCTCCGCGGAGTCCCGCAGGCGGCCCGCCTCGACGAGGGCGTTGAGGCCATAGAGACGGGAGCGCTTACGCAGGTCGCCGACGACCTCCACCAGGTGCGCGTTGCCCGCGAGGGCAAGGAGACCCAGATGGAAGCGGATGTCCGCCTCGATGTACGCGATGAGGTCGCCGGCCGCCGCCGCGGTCACGATCTCCCGGGCGGCCGGGCGCAGCGCCTCCAAGGAGACGGGGTCCGCGGTGGTGGCCAGTTCCACGGTGGTGGGGATCTCGATGAGCGCCCGGATGTGCGTGTACTCGTCGAGCTGCTTCTCGGAGACGGCGGTGACCCGGAAGCCCTTGTTGGGCACGGTGTCGACCAGGCCCTCCTTGGCGAGGTCGAGCATGGCCTCGCGCACCGGGGTGGCGGAGACGCCGAAGCGGGCGGCGAGTGTCGGCGCGGAGTAGACCTCACCCGCGCGCAGCTCGCCCGCGATCAGCGCGGCCCGCAGGGCGTCGGCGACGCGCTCGCGGTAGCTGCTCTTCTTCCCGCCGAGCGTCGGCAGGGCGGGAGCGGCGGAGGGTGCGCTGCTGCGCTGGGCGGCCATGGGGGTGTCTCCTCGTACGGGCATATGCAATGTCACGCGCTACCAGTATCTCCGGAAGGTCCTACAGGACGAATCCGGCCGGGAACGGATCGGAGGGGTCGAGCAGGTACTGGGCGGTCCCGGTGATCCAGGCGCGGCCCGTGAAGCTGGGCAGCACGGCGGGGATTCCGGCGACCTCGGTGGTGCCGAGCAGCCGGCCGGTGAACTGCGTCCCGATGAAGGACTCGTTCACGAACTCGGTGTGGAGCGGGAGTTCGCCGCGGGCGTGCAGCTGGGCCATGCGCGCGCTGGTGCCCGTACCGCAGGGTGAGCGGTCGAACCAGCCGGGGTGGATCGCCATGGCGTGCCGGGAGTGGCGGGCGGTCGCGCCCGGCGCGTACAGGTGGACGTGGTGGCAGCCGCGGATGGACGGGTCCTCGGGGTGGACGGGCTCGCCCTCGGCGTTGATGGCGTCCATCAGTGCCAGTCCTGCCTTCAGGATGTCGTCCTTGCGCGCCCGGTCGAAGGGCAGCCCGAACTGCTCCAGCGGCAGGATCGCGTAGAAGTTACCGCCGTACGCCAGGTCGTAGGTCACCGTCCTCCCGTCGGCGAGCGTGGCCTTGCGGTCGAGGCCGGCGGAGAAGGACGGCACGTTCTTCAAGGTGACGGCCTTGGCGGCGCCGTCCTCGACCGCGACCTCGGCGACGACGAGGCCCGCCGGGGTGTCGAGCCGGATGGTGGTGACCGGCTCGACGACCTCGACCATGCCGGTCTCCACGAGCACGGTCGCGACCCCGATGGTGCCGTGCCCGCACATCGGGAGGTAGCCCGAGACCTCGATGTAGATGACGCCATAGTCACAGTCGGGCCGGGTCGGCGGCTGGAGGATGGCGCCGCTCATCGCGGAGTGGCCGCGCGGCTCGTTCATCAGGAGCTGCTTGATGTCGTCGCGGTGCTCACGGAAGTACAGCCGCCGCTCGTTCATGGTCGAGCCGGGGACCGTGCCGATGCCGCCGGTGATCACCCGGGTGGGCATGCCCTCGGTGTGCGAGTCGACGGCGTGCAGGACGAGTTTGCTGCGCATGGGATCACTGACTCCTGACGGTGGAAGGCGGGTCAGGCGAGACCGGCGGTGACGGCCCGCTCCGTGGCGGCTCGGACGGCGGCCTCCTGCTCGGGCAGTAGCGGGACGCGCGGCGGGCGGACCGGGCCGCCATGACGCCCGACGATGTCCATGGACAGCTTGATGGCCTGCACGAACTCGACCTTCGAGTCCCAGCGCAGCAGCGCGTGCAGCTGGCGGTAGAGCTTGCCCGCCCTGTCGAGGTCGCCCGCGACGGCGGCGTGGTACAGCTCGACGCTCGCGCCGGGCAGCGCGTTCGGGTAACCGGCCACCCAGCCCTTGGCGCCCGCGACGGCGAGTTCGAGGAGAACGTCGTCGGCACCGATCAACAGGTCGAGTCCGGGGGCGAGTTCGGCGAGCTGGTAGGCGCGGCGCACATCGCCGGAGAACTCCTTGACCGCGTGGATGTACCCCTCGTCGTAGAGCTTCGCGAGCAGCTCGGGGACCAGGTCGACCTTGGTGTCGATGGGGTTGTTGTACGCGACGATCGGGATGCCCGCTTTGGCGACCTCCTCGTAGTGGGCGAGGACCGAGCGCTCGTCGGCGCGGTAGGCGTTCGGCGGCAGCAGCATCACGGACCGGCAGCCGGCGTCGCGGGCCTGTTCGGCCCAGCGACGGGACTCGGCGGAGCCGTAGGCGGCGACGCCGGGCATCACGCGGGAGCCGCCGATGGCCGCGACCGCCGTCTCGACGACCTTGGCCCGCTCCTCGGGCGTGAGCACCTGGTACTCACCGAGGGAGCCGTTCGGTACGACACCGTCGCAGCCGTTCTCGACGAGCCAGGCGCAGTGTTCGGCGAACTTGTCGTGGTTCACGGAGAGGTCGTCGTTCAGCGGGAGCGCGGTGGCGACGAGGACACCACGCCAGGGGCGGTTCTCGGTGGTGGTCATGTGCGGATCGGTGGTCATGTACGGATCCCCTCTCAATAAGGTGTGACATTTCACTGTGGGGTACGGCGAGGTGCCGCACCACGTGGGTCAGTCGCCCTCGGGCTCCCCGGCGCGGGCGAGGACACCCAGGGGCACCGGCCGGGCCAACAGCCGCCGTGCGGGCAGCTGTTCGCACCCGGCTAGCCCCGCGACCGCGGGCTCGCACATCCGGCCCTGGCACCAGCCCATGCCGGCGCGGGTGAGCAGCTTCACGGTCCGTAGGTCACCCGCGCCCAGTTCGCCGACGGCCTCGCGAATCTCACCGCCGGTGACCTCCTCGCAGCGGCACACCACGGTGTCGTCGGTGACCTGGTCCGTCCAGTGCGCGGGCGGTGCGTACACGGTGTCGAGCGCGGCGAAGAACTCCCGCATTCTCGTACGGGACTTGGCGGCCGGGGCCCACCCGCGCGGGTCGGGTTCGTCGCCGTTCAGCCTGGCGGCGATCGAGCGTCCCGCGATGTGCCCCTCGGCGAGCGAGAGCGCGGCGCCGCCGATGCCGGTGGTCTCGCCGGCGGCCCATACACCGGGCACGTCGGTCCGCTGTTCCTCGTCGACATGGACGTTGAGCCCGTCGATACGGCAGCCGAGCGACTCGGCGAGATCGGTGTGCGGCAGCATGCCGTGCCCGACGGCGAGCGTGTCGCACGGGATACGCCGCTCGGTATTGCCCCTGACGCGCCCGTCGGCGTCGAGCGCGGCCACGGTCACGGCGACGAGCCGCTCCCCGCCGTGCGCTTCCACGATCGTATGCCGGGGGAGCAACTCGACGCGGTGCCGCCGCAGTTGGGCCACGTACTGTACGCCCTCGGCGACCTTGCCGGGCTGGGCTGCCAGCGCCCCCGCCTTCCGCACGAACGCCTTCGGATCGGCCGACTCGACGAGCGCGACGACATCGACCCCGGCCGCGGCGAGCCCCGTCGCCACGGGCAGCAGCAACGGTCCGGTGCCGGCCACGACAGCCCTCCGTCCCGGCACCACGAGGCCGCCCTTGAGCATGGCCTGGACACCGCCGGCAGTGACGACACCGGGGAGAGTCCAGCCGGGAAAGGGCAGGACCTTCTCGTACCCTCCGGTGGCGAGGAGGACGGCGTCGGCGTGAACGGTGACGGGGACTTCCTGGAGAGGGCCGAGGAGGGCGTGAACAGCGAAGCCGCCGGGCAATGACCGCGGGCTCCGCGCAGCGGGGGCGGCCTGCGCGCCGGACGCGGCAGGCCCTTCCACGTGAAGCGCGCCCGCCCCGGGCGTCTTCCCGCGGTGCTCGACGAGCCACACATGATGGTCCGTCGCATGCTCGATCGTGCCCGCCTCCACCTCTCTGGCGAGCCCACGCGCCAGCCGTTCCCAGGTCCGCCACTGGTGGTGCAGCGCCCTCGGCCGCCGTGCCCCGAGTCCGGCCGCCGGCTGGCGGTAGAACTGGCCCCCGGCCTCCCCCGCCGAGTCGACCAGCGTCACGCGGATGCCGCGCGCCGCCGCGGCCAGCGCGGCGGCGAGGCCCGCCGGCCCCGCACCGATCACCGCGAGGTGCGGGCGCTCAGTCATCGTGGCCTGTCCCTTCCTGGGTGCGGATGGTGTCGCCCGGACGGACCGGTACGAGGCAGGCCCGTTGGTTGGAGCGGTCGTTGACGGTCACGAGGCAGTCGAAGCAGACGCCGATGCCGCAGAAGACGCCACGCGGGCGGCCCGCCCCGCGAGTGGTGCGCCAGGAGGTGACGCCCGCCGCCCACAGCGCGGCGGCAATGGTCTGGCCCGGCAACGCCTCGATGTCACGGCCGTCGAGAGTGACCGTGAACGCGGGCCCGGGCTGGGCCTGAACCAGTTCCAGGGGATTCACGCGGACTCCTGGGGGAAGCGGTCGGGTCGGAACGGCGCGAGGTCGAGGTCGGGCGTCTTGTCGGCGAGGATCTGCGCGATCAAGTGACCGGTACCGGTGGCGAGCCCGATACCCGCGCCCTCGTGCCCGCAGGCGTGGAAGAGGCCGGGCACCCGGGGGTCGGGCCCGATCGCGGGCAGATGGTCGGGCATGTACGGGCGGAACCCCAGGTACGTACGCAGCGCACGCACCTGCGACAGGAACGGGAACAGCCGAGTCGCCCCCGCGGCCAGGGCCCGTACGGCCGGCAGCGAGAAGGAGCGGTCGAAGCCCACCCGCTCACGGCTCGCGCCGATCAGGATCGGCCCGGCCGCGGTCCCCTCCACGACCGGCGAGGTCTGCAGCGCGGCCGAGTCGCTCGCCACGTCGGCCACATAGTCGGCGGCATACACCTTGTGCCGCACCAGCCGGGGCAGCGGCTCGGTGACGAGGACGAACCCGCGCCGGGGCAGGACGGGCAGGGAGACCCCCGCCAGCGCCGCCACCGCCGAGCCCCAGGTCCCGGCCGCGTTGACGAGGGCCGGGGCATGGATGTCACCCCGGCTGGTCCGCACCCCACGCACCGCGCCCTCCGCCGTGCGCAGCACCTCGGTCACGGTCCACCCGGTCAGCAGCCGCGCGCCCGACGCCCGCACCAGGTGCGCGGCGGCCAGCGCCGGCATCACCTGGGCGTCCTGCGGGTACAGCACGCCGCCCGCGAGCCCGGGGGCCAAGTGCGGCTCCAGGTCGTGGAGTTGGTCGGCCGCGACCGACAACGCGCAGACCCCGGCGGCCCGCTGCCCCGCCGCGAAGGCTTCCAGCGCGGCCAGCCCCTCGGGTGCGGCGGCCACGACGACACCGCCCTTGGCCTCGTACTCGATCGCCTGCCCGAGCGACTCGGCAAGACCGGCCCACAGGCGCCCCGACAGCAGCGCGAGGTCGAGCTCGGGCCCCGGCTCCTTGTCGGAGACGAGCAGATTCCCCTCACCCGCGCCGGTCGTGCCGCCGGCCACCGGACCACGGTCCACCAGGACGACGTCCAGGCCCGCCCGCGCCGCGTACAAGGCGCAAGCCGCGCCCACCATTCCGGCTCCGACGACCACGACGTCGCAGGTCAGTCGCTTGCTCACATCAGTACTATGTCACATGCTTCTCTCTCGGGGAATAACATCGCTGGAACCAGCGACGACACGCAAAAGAGCTGCCCGCAGCGTGATCAGGTCGAGCGGCGGACGAGTTCGCGGCATCGGACGCTCAGTCAGGAGTTCTTACTGACGCCGCTGGCCAAGGACACAGAACTCGTTACCTTCGGGGTCTGCCAATACAACCCACGATTGATCACCCTGGCCGATATCAACACGCTGTGCGCCATGAGCCACCAGACGAGCCACCTCGGCGTCCTGGTCATCAGGCCTGAAGTCGAGATGCAGTCGGCTCTTGGCTTTCTTGCTCTCATCAAGCCGGACGAAGTCCAATCCCGGCAGGCGATCCGGCTCCGGGCGGATCTCGAACTCCTCATCAGAGGAGTGGACCACCACCCACCCAAGAGCCTCGGCCCACCACTGTCCCAAGGCCACCGGATCTACCGAGTGAACAATCACCTGTTCCCATTGCAAGGTCATCCGCAAAGATTGGACCTGGCAAGGCTTCGAAAACAGGTGCTTCAAGGCATCGTCCCCCTGTCCGGCGGATCATGCGACTGGTTCGGTCCGGGGTCGTTGCCTACGTCTTCCACGGCACCGTCGCGGCCGCGATCCGGCTCTGGCTTCATCCATGATCCGCCGGATGGAACCTGGCGGTGAGGCGCTCGAAAACCAGTGGATCAGCGCCGCTGTGCGCCATTACCGTGCTGCCGAACCAAGTCGTCTGGGCAAGGACGTGCCGTTGTACACCGTGTGAGACCTCCCGAGTGCTGATTCGTCGCGCGTCGCGCATGTGCGCCGCGCTGCTTTTTGCTGCGGACTTCTCACTGAAACCGGTGTACTTCTGTGCTCGAAAACTGGGTGGTCGTGCCCACCTGCCTGCCGCTCGTTCGCCGCCGTTGCCACGCGTGCGCCTCCGAACGCTTCCGGACAAGCGGCAAATTTCGCGTCAACGCGAACCACAAACTCATCGACGCCTGGCTCCTCGCGCTCTGCACCGCTTGCGGGAAAACCACAAAGCTCACAGTCCTGGAGCGGATGAATGTGCGCTCCGTACGACCTGAGCTGCTGGACCGGCTACATGACAACGACCCCGGCCTGGCAGCCGAGTTGCTCCAGGATCCGGTCGTGCAGCGCCGTAATCGCATCGCCCTCGACTGGGACAACGCCTGGCGCCTCGACACCGGCGGATCGGATCACCTGGACCGCGAGGTGAGCGAGGTGATAGATGTATCGGTCCGCTTTGCGGCGCGGATCCCTGTCCGGCCGGTGCGACTGATCGCTGAAGAGTGCGGTCTTTCGCGGGCCGAGGTCGAGAGACTGATCACGGAGGGGAAACTCGTTTCGGCAGTCCGGCTGAGCGGCAAGCTCTCCGGCGACTTCACCTTCACGCTCAAGCGCTGAGTCCTCCTCGGGACCACGGGCCTGTCCGGCAAGATCCGCCGGACAGGAGAACCTGTCGGCCGCCCTGCCGCGCTCGGCAAGCGAAGTGGAGTCGTGGATAAGGGAGTTCGTCGGGTAGCGCCCCGTTGTCAGACCCTGCTCCCGGCCGTCGTGCCCACCGACAGCCGCTGGGCCACGTAGATCGGAATCACCGAGAGCAGGACGAGCACCGCCGCCACGACGTTCACGACCGGTGCCTGCTGGGGCCGCGTCATGTTGTTGAAGATCCAGATCGGCAGGGTCTCGATGCCGGGTCCGGCCGTGAACGTCGTCACCACGATCTCGTCGAAGGAGAGAGCGAAGGCGAGCAGTCCGCCCGCGAGGAGTGCCGAGCGGATCAGCGGGAAGGTGATGTCGACGAAGGCCCGGAAGGTGTCGGCGCCCAGGTCCATGGCCGCTTCCTCGTACGAGCCGGAGGTACGGCGCAGTCTCGCGACGACGTTGTTGAAGACGACGACGATGCAGAAGGTGGCATGGCCGACGACCACGGTGAACATGCCGAGGCCGACGCCGAGCGGCTCGAGTACCGTGCTGAACGCCGAGTTGAGCGCGATGCCGGTGACGATGCCGGGCAGCGCGATCGGCAGGACGACCACGAAGGAGATGGCGTCGCGGCCGAAGAAGCGGTGCCGGGCCACCGCGAACGCGATCAGCGTGCCGAGGACCAGGGCGATGACGGTGGCGCCGAGGCCTGCCTTGACGGAGACCCAGAGCGCCTCGCGGGCACCCGTGTTCTCCCAGGCGACCGACCACCAGTGGAAGGTGAGGCCGGGCGGCGGCCAGCTCGCGCTGCGGTCCGGGTTGAAGGAGTTGACCAGGACGAGCGCGAGCGGGACGTAGATGACCGCGAAGCCGAGCCCGGCGGCGACACGCAGCGCGATGCGCGCGGAACGGGACAGTTGCACAGCGGGCTCCTCAGAGACTGCTCAGGGCGCCGGTGCGGCGCATCGCGAGCAGGTAGAGCACGATGACCACGACGGGAACGGTGCCGAGCGCGGCGGCCATGGGCAGGTTCAGTTCGATGTTGGAGTAGACGAGGTTGCCGATGAGCTGGGTCTTGCCGCCGACGATCTGCACGGTGATGTAGTCGCCGAGGCTGAGCGAGAAGGTGAAGACCGAGCCCGCCGCCACGGACGGCAGGACCATCGGCAGCACGACCTCGCGGAACGTGCGACCGGCACGCGCGCCCAAGTCCGCCGACGCGTCAAGGAGGTTGGCGGGCAGCTGCTCGAGTGCCGTGTGGATCGGCAGGATCATGTACGGCAGCCAGAGGTACGTCAGCGCGATGACCGTCGCGCTCAGTCCGTACCCGGGTCCGCTCAGCCCGAAGGGCTTCAGCATCCAGTCGGCGAGTCCTCCCTGAGAGAGGATCAGCCGCCAGGCATACACCTTGACGAGGTAACTCGCCCACAGCGGCGTGAGGATGGCCACCACGAGCAGCGGGCGCCACTTCGGCTTGGCGATCCGGGCGGTGAAGAAGGCGACCGGGAAGGCGATCACCACGCACAGGGCGGTGACCGCGAGCGCGACGCCGACGCTACGCAGGATCACCTGCCGGAAGACGGGTGTGGTGAACAGCGCCTCGAAGTTGTCGGTCGACCAGACCTTCACGACCTCGGAGGTGAAGGAGTCCGTCGTCCAGAACGCCGAGATGAACAGCACGGCCAGTGAGCCGAGGTAGAGCACCGCCAGCCAGAGCAGCGGTGCGGTCAGCAGCAGGGACAGCCTGAGCCGGGGGCGGCGGTGCAGGGTCCCGGCGAGCCGCCGGACAGGGGACCGTCCGGCGGCCTGCGCGGAAGAGGTCATCGATCAGCCCTTGATCTCGGTCCAGGCCTGGACCCACTTGGCGTAGGGCACACACTTCGCGTCGGTGCGTCCGTCGAGGCACTGCTCGATGGGCGTGTTCCAGAACGCGATGTTCTTCCAGTAGCTCTCGTCGGTGGCGTGGAAGGTGTCGCAGAAGGACGCGTCGCTGGTCTCGTCGCACGCCTCGGCGTTGGCCGGGGCCTCACCGAAGTACTCGGCGACCTGGGCGTTCACCTTCGGCGAGATGATCCAGTCCATCCACTTGTAGGCGCAGTTGGGGTGCTCGGCCTTCGCGGAGAGCATCCAGGTGTCGGACCAGCCGGTGGAGCCCTCCTTCGGCACGACCGCCTTCACCTTGGCACCCTCCCCCTCGGCGAGGTTGGCGATGACCTGCCAGGTGGTGCCGACCACGGAGTCACCGCTCTTGAAGGCGGAGATCTCCTTGAGGTAGTCGCTCCAGTACTCGCCGACGTTGGCGTTCTGCTTCTTGAGCAGGTCGACGGCCGCGTCGAACTGATCCTGGTCGAGCGCGTAGGGGTCCTCGATCTTCAACTCCGGCTTGGTCGCCTTGAGGTACAGAGCGGCGTCGGCGATGTAGATCGGGGAGTCGTACGCCGTGACGTGGCCCTTGTACGGGGAGGCGTCGTCGAAGACCACGGACCAGGAGGCCGGGGCGGGCGAGACCTTCTCGGTGTTGTACATCAGCAGGTTGGCGCCGCGCCCGTGCGGAATGCCGTACGCCGTGCCGTCGACGGAGTTCCATGCCTTCTGCTTCAGACCGCTGAAGACATCCTTGTAGTTGGGCACGAGGTCGGTGTTGACGGGGGCCGCGTCGCCGGAGGCTATGAGGCGCAGGGACGCGTCACCGGAGGCGGAGACGGCGTCGTACTGCCCGGTCTTCATCAGCTTGACCATCTCGTCGGAGCTGGCCGCGGTCTTCGTGTTGACCTGACAACCAGTCTGCTTCTCGAAGTCGCTGACCCAGTCGACCTCGGGGTCGTTGGAGCCGTCCTCGACATAGCCGGCCCAGGCGATGAGGTTGACCTCGCCCTCGGTCTTGCCGAGCTTGGACTGCGCCTTGAGGTCAGGAGGATTGAGGCCGGTGGACGAGGACGATGCGGAGTCGGACGATCCGCAGGCGGTGGCCGCGAGGAGCGCCGCGACGGCGGCCGCGGCTTGGAGGGTTCGGTTGAGGCGCACGGGTGTCTCCATACGTGAGGGGCCTGGCGTGGTGGGGATCAGCGGGCGTCCGGGACCTTGAAGCTGTGGCGGCGGTGCCACTGGAGCCGGACGCGGGTGCCGCGGTAGGCGGCGACGTCCTCGGAGGAGGTCTCCAGGTTCTGCTGGAGCGCGGTCAGGCGTCCTCCCGCGTCGAGGTCCACGAGGAAACGGGTGGCGTCGCCCAGATAGACGACCTCGACGACGGTGCCCGTGGCGGTGGAGTGCTCCGGCTCGTCCGCGATGGCGGATTCCTTCAGGACCCGGATCTTCTCGGGCCTGATGCTGTAGGTGCCCGGGGCGCCGACGACCTGCTGGGCGGACGCTCCTTCGAGCAGGTTCGAGGTGCCGACGAAGCCCGCGACGAACGGCGTGGCGGGCCGTTCGTAGATCTCGGCCGGGGTGCCGACCTGCTCTATGCGGCCCTGGTTGAAGACGGCGATGCGGTCGCTCATCGTCAGGGCCTCCTCCTGGTCGTGGGTGACGAAGACGAAGGTGATGCCGACCTCGCGCTGGATCGCCTTGAGTTCGACCTGCATCTGCTCGCGCAGTTTGAGGTCGAGCGCGCCGAGCGGCTCGTCCAGCAGGAGCACGCGGGGGCGCCCGACGAGGGCGCGGGCGAGCGCGACACGCTGGCGCTGGCCGCCGGAGAGCCGGCTCGGGCGCCGCCTGCCGAAGTCTTCGAGGCGTACGTCTGCGAGCGCCTTGCGGGCCCGTACGAGCCGCTCGGCCTTCGGCACCTTGCGGACCTTGAGGCCGTACGCGACGTTCTGCTCCACGGTCATGTGCGGGAACAACGCGTAGTCCTGGAAGACGGTGTGCACGTCCCGCTCGAACGGGGCGAGCCCCGTGACCTCCCGCCCGGCCAGTTCGATGCTGCCCGAGGTCGGGCTCTCGAAGCCGGCGATCATCCGCAGGACCGTGGTCTTGCCGGAGCCGGACGGGCCGAGCATCGAGAAGAACTCTCCGTCGGCGATGTCCAGATCGACTCCGGCCACGGCGGTCGTGTCACCGAACGCCTTCCGCAGTCCCTGGAGCCGGACCGCACTTCCCTCCATGGTCGGGAACCTTTCTGGTGCGCTCGAACGTTGGAGTGAAAGATATGAAGTCATAGTTCAAAGCTCAAGACCCCCTTAAAGTAAAGGTTGAGTCAACGGACAAGGCGGTGACCGTGAAGCAACACAGCGGCGAAGGCGTCCGGCGAGCCGTTTTCACCCCGGTGGACAACCGCGCCCGGGTCGAGACGGTCGTGAGCAGGCTCGGTGACGCCATCGAGCTCGGCCTGCTCGCCGACGGGGAGCAACTGCCCGGCGAGAGCGAGCTGGCCGGACAGCTCGGCGTCTCCACCGTGACCCTCCGTGAAGCTCTGATGGCGCTGCGGCAGCAGGGTCTTGTCATCACCCGCAGGGGGCGCGGCGGCGGCAGCTTCGTATCGCTCCCCGAGGGGCCCGGCGAGGACCGGCTCAGGGCGCGGCTGGCCGCCTGGAGCACCGACGAGCTGCGCGACCTGGGCGACCACTGGGCTGCCGTGTCGGGCGCGGCAGCCCGGCTCGCAGCTCAGCGCACGGAGCCGGGCGACCTTCATCAACTGCGGCGCACGCTCGACGAGTTGGCCTCCGCCGAGGAGGCCGCCGCGCGCAGCCGCGTCTACGGCCGGTTTCATGTCGAGCTGGCC
The DNA here is from genome assembly GCF_040652275.1 of Streptomyces sp. NPDC048275. Lineage (NCBI taxonomy): Bacteria > Bacillati > Actinomycetota > Actinomycetes > Kitasatosporales > Streptomycetaceae > Streptomyces > Streptomyces sp. NPDC048275. The sequence goes on along the minus strand of NZ_JBEZLR010000002.1, from coordinate 26,304 downwards.
GCCGCGGCACAGTCCGCCCGGCTGACCCGCGAACAGGTCGCCCTCCAGACGGAGGTGGGGGCGTTGTTGTGTCTCGTGCTCGGGAACGACGAATATCGTGAAGAGGTCTCGGACCGTCACCGCTCCGTAATCTCGGCGGTGCAGGATGGGGCCCACGAATCGGCCAGAGCGCTGGCCGAGCAGTGCGTGCAGGACTCGACGGCGCGGCTCATCGCCCTGCGCCTGGCGATGCCGCGCACCGCGTCCGGTTTCCGTCCGCTGGAGGGCACCCATGAGCAGGAGCCCCGCCCCGGCCGGCGCCTCGGCGACGCTTGACGCGACACCGGAGGCGGCTGTGGCCGCGCAGGTCCGTTCCACCGTGGAAGCCGTTTTCGAGGCCGTCGCCGCCACCCGGGCCGATACGGCGACCCTGCTCACCAGGGTCGCCGCGCAGAGCCGTCGTCCCGCGAGCGCGGACCTGGCCGCGCTGCGCCCCGGGCTTCACCTCCGGCTCGCCCGGCAGGAGTTGGTGTCGGGCGTCGGGTTCGTCGCGGCGCCCGGGCTGCTGAGTGATGTACCGGCGTGGCTGGAGTGGTGGCAGCAGGTCGCCGGCGGAGACGTACGACCACTGCTGCTGGACCTCGACCCGGAGCACTCGGCGTACTCCGACTACACGCACTGGGACTGGTTCACCCTCCCCCGCGACACCGGGCAACGCGCGGTCGCCGGGCCTTATGTGGACTACCTCTGCTCCGACGAATACAGCCTGACGCTGTCCGCGCCCGTGCAGGTGGAGGGCAACTTCGTGGGTGTCGCCGCGGCGGACGTATATCTGCGGCATTTCGAGTCGGCGGTGATCCCGCTGCTCCAACGGCTGCCGGGGGCAGCCTACTTGGTGAACGCGCGGGGGCGGGTGGCCGCGTCCGCTCATCCCGCGCATCTGGCCGGATCACTCACCAAGGGGCCGGACTTCGGGTCCGTGCTGACGCGCGGGCGGGCCGAGAGTTTCGAGGGGATGCGGCTGGTTCCGTGCGACGGGGTTCCGCTCGTACTCGTGGTACCGCACGTATCGCACGGCTGAGCGGCGCGCATGTATCGCACGGCCGAGCGGGCTCACACCGCCATGGCGTGACCCTTCCGTGGGCTCACACCGCTCGCAGCTCCGCCGCGCCATTGCGGGTTTTGCGCGCCTTGCGCGGTCCTGTCGCCGCGTGCCGCGCCTCGCGCAGGACCAGCGTCATCCGTGTATAGCCCATGTCTTGAAGGGACTTGGGGGTCTCGCCGACGATACGGCAGTCCGTACTGCCCCAGCGCGGGTCGGGGTGCACCAGCGGCCGTACGGCGCCGTCGTGCTCGAGGGCTTCCTGGCCGACCGCGCGGATCCAGTGCGGCAGGCCGTGCCGGTAGGCGGCCTCCATGATCGGGTCCTGGGCGATGTCCCGGCGGATCGCCTGCAGTCCGCGGTCCTGGCCGTGACGCTCCACTGCGGCCGCGAAGTGGGCCAGCATCGGCAGGCACCAACTCGACTCGTGCTCGCCGAGGATCATGGACGCGTCCGGATGAAACAGGACGAACCGGAGGAAGTTGTCGCCAGGCATGGCCGTCGGATGAGGGCCGACGCCGCGGAAAAGTGTCTCGAACCCGGCGTTGGACAGTACGACGTCCCAGCGGTGGTCGAGGACGACGGAGGGGAACGGAACGGCATCGAGGAGAGCGGCGTAGTCCTGGAGATACGCCTGAGCCTCGAGACTCTCGGGGACAGGTCGCGGCCGGGACCGCTGCCTTCCTGCCTGGTACGCCATCGGGAGGTCACCCCTCTTGCCTCTGCGGCCTTCTCGCGGCGCCCCGATCCTGCTGCCCGGAGCTCAGTCGTGTCAACTATCGTGGCATTTGGCGCTCGTTGACGGCTGAATCTGGCCACAGTTGTGGCGAGACCTGGATGTGAGTTCGAGCTACCGGCTAGTCTCCGGTTTCTGACCATCATGAGAGAGACCTGTAGAGAGACGTAGGAGATCTGTCGGTGACGGAGGGCTTCGAAGTTCCGGGCGCCACGGCGACGGTTCTGCTTCCGGCCGTCGTGGTCCGGGTCACCGCACTCGCGAACCGGCTCGGCGTGCCGCACACCGAAGTCTTCGACGTTCAGCGTCTGTCCGCCGCATGCGGTGTTCCCGAACCCGTGGTGCGGGCCCTGCTCGGCGGCCGCCCCGCCGGGGAGCCCGATCTGCAGGCCAGATTCCTGCAGCGCCTGGACCTGTTGCGGCGCACCAGGCTCAAGCCCAACGGGCGCAGATACACCCAGCAGGAGATCGCCGACGGCGCGGGCATGTCACGTCAGCAGGCGGGCGCCCTGATCAACGGCGACCGGCGCCCCACCATGGAGCACTGCGACGCCATTCAGCGCTTCTTCCGGGTGCACGCGGGATTCCTCACGGCAGAGGACTCCGAGGCGCTCGTAGGTGCCCTGCAGCGCTCGGAGCAGGAGTTGCTGCAACAGCTCGCCGACCGTGAGCGCGAGGCTGCCGCCGCGGCTGCCGACGACCCGCTGGAGCGGCTGTTGCAGGACCACGGTGTCCGCGGAATCGCCTGGCGGGCCGCGCAGTTGCCCACCGACCAGCACCGCGACAAGGTCGCCGAGTGGCTGGACATGCTCTTGGAGAGCGTCAAGCGGCCCGAGTCGTGACCCGGGGGAGAACTGTGGGCATCGGAAAGGAAATGCGCCGTCTGTGCGGCGAGTTGGTCGGAGAGCTGTCGCTCCCGGCACCGGCGGAACCCGCGGACCTGTACGCCGCTCTGTGCGACGCCATGAGCAGACGCCGTGGTCGTCCCGTCCAGTTCCGTACGGCCGCCTTCCCGCCCGGGACCGCCAGCGGGCTCTGGCTCGACATGGCCGACCAGGATCTCGTCGTCATCGAGGAACGCACCGCCCCCGACCACCAGTTGGTGATCCTCGGCCACGAGCTGTGGCACATGAAGGCCGGACACTGCGGCCACCACGTCGAGGGTGCCACCGTCGCGGCCCGTTTACTCAGCGACAACGCGGACCTGCAAGCGACCGTGCTGAAGGTCGCCGCGCGCACCCGGTTCGACCTCGCGGACGAGAAGGAGGCCGAGAGCTTCGGTCTGCTGCTCGCCAGCAAGTGCCGTACATGGCTGGCCGGTTCGTCGCTGCGCGGACCCGCGCGGCGCGACGGCCTGGCCGGCCGGATCGAGGCGTCCCTGGGCTATCGCGGACCGCAGGGCTGAGGCACTTCCAGGACATGGACGGATCCAGCTACTACGTCCCGGCTGTCGCCATGGGCGTCGCCCTCGCCGTCAAGGCACCCACCCTGATCCGGGGTTGGCGCGACCCGCTGCTGCGGTCGGTCGGCGTTCTGCTCGCGATGGCCTGCCTGGTGTTCCTCTTCGCAGCCCCGCCGACGATCGCCGAGGTCAATCAGATCATCGGGATCACCAATATCTCGGCGCCACTGGTCTATTGCCTGCTGAGCGCCTTCAGCGCCTCCTGCCTGGTGCTGATCATCAACTGGCGCGGCGGACCGCCGGAGGTGACCCGCCGGCTCTCGCAGCGCTGGATCATCGGGTACGCCCTGGTGAGCGTGGCCCTGATCGTGCTGTTCCTGCTCGGGGACGCCCCCGAGGAGCGGCTGCGGGACCTCGACACCTACTACGCCAACACTCCGTTCATCCGCGAGATGATCGTGCTCTACCTCCTCGCACTGACCGTCGCGGCGGTCGCGATGAACGTCATGTGCTGGCGCTGGGCCCTCCAGGTGAGCGGCTGGCTGCGGGCGGGGCTGCTGACCATCGCGGTCGGATTCCTCTTCAACATCCCGTATGCGGCGACCAAGTTCACCGCCGTGGCGGCCCGCTGGAACGGCGTGGACCTGGACGGCCTGAGCACCGATGTGGCACCCGTGCTGGCCTCCGTCGGCGCACAGGTCAGCGCGGTCGGCTTTCTGCTCCCACTGGCCTGCCAGCGCATCCAGGACAGCTGGACCACCTGGTCGACCTACCGCCGGCTGGGGCCGCTGTGGCGCGAGCTGAGGCCGGTCTCGGTGCACGAGGACCACGCGGTGCGCATCTCCTGGTGGTCCCCCGCCGAACTCCAGGTCACCCAGCGGGAGTCCGACATCCACGACGGCATGCTCAGCCTGTACCCCTACTTCGACTCCGAGGTGCGCTCCCTCGCCTACGACGCGGCCCTGGCGGCGGGCTCCGTGCCCGCCCAGGCACAGGCCGAGGCCGACGCGGCGATGGTGACGGCGGCGGTACGGGCCAGGGCGGCCGACCCGGACGGCAGTGTCATCGGCGCGGCGGAGGCGACCGCCCCCACCACCACCTCCACCGGCGCCGAGGGGCCACGCCACCTCGTGCGGATGTCGATGGCCCTGCGTCAGTCACCCGTCGTCGCGGCCGCCCGAGGGCAGGCCCCGACCAGGTCAGAGAGCGACTTCCATGAACGAACCCGCTAGCGCCCCCCGGGGCGCGGCAGCAGCCGACCGCGGTACGGCCCCCCGTCGGGCCGTCGTCATCGGCGCGGGGCTGGCCGGCCTGCTGGCCGCCGCCGCCCTGCACCCGCACGCCGACGTCACCGTCGTCGAGCGCGATGTCCTGCCCGCCGGGCCCGAACCGCGCAAGGGCCTCCCGCAGGCCCGCCACGCCCATCTGCTGTGGTCCGGCGGCGCCCGTGCGATGGAGGACCTGCTGCCCGGCGTGACCGCGGCCTGGCTCGCCGCGGGTGCCCGCCGCATCCCGCTGCCGACCGGTCTCGTCACGCTGTCGGCGCAGGGCTGGCTGCGGCGCTGGCCCGAGATGGAGTTCATGATCTCGTGCAGCCGCGATCTGCTCGACTCGGTGCTGCGCGAGCAGGTCGCCAAGAAGGACCGGGTGACCATACTGGAGGGCACCGAGCTGCTCGGCCTGGAGGGCGACGCCTCCCGGGTGACGGGCGTGCGTGTACGGACGCCCGAGGGCGAGGAGCGCGTCCTGGACGCGGACCTGGTGGTGGACGCCTCGGGGCGCGGTTCGCGGTCCACCGCCTGGCTCGACGCGCTGGGCGTCCCGCAGCCGCCGATGGACGAGGTCGACTCCGGACTCGCCTACGCCAGCCGGATCTTCCGGGCGCCGACGGGCACCGAGGACCATCCCGTGGTCAACGTGCAGCCGGACCCCGCGCAGCCGGTGCCGGCGCAGTCCGCGACCATCGTGCCGATCGAGGGCGGACGCTGGCTGGTCACGCTGTCGGGCACGCGGGGCGGCCAGCCGACCGGCCTGGTCGAGGAGTTCGAGGCGTTCGCGCGCGGCGTCAGGCATCCCGTGGTGGGCGAGCTGATCGCACACGCGCAGCCGCTGACGGACGTCGTACTCACCCGCAGCACGATCAACCGGCGGCGCTTCTTCGAGAAGGTACGCGACTGGCCCGAGGGGTTCGTCGCGCTCGGCGACGCCGTCGCCACGTACAACCCGGTCTACGGGCACGGCATGTCGGTGGCCGCGCAGGGCGCGGTGGCGCTGCGCGAGCAGGTGCTCGAGCACGGGCTGACGGCTCCGGGGCTCGGGCGGCGGGTGCAGCGCGCGGTGGCGCTTCCCGTGACGATCGCCTGGGAGTTGGCCACGGGCACGGACATCCGCTATCCCGGGGCGATCGGCACCGAGCCAGGGGGCGCGCAGAAGCTGCTCGGCCGCTATGTGGAGCGGCTCATGCGGACCGCGGCCGGACGCCCGCTGGTCGCCCAGGCGTTCCTGAAGGTGATCACCCTCTCCGGGCCGCTCACCACGCTCGTCAAACCCGAGGTCGTCTTCGCGGTACTGCGCGGCCCCCGGCGCCCTCCCTTGACGGAGCCACCCCTCACCACCGAGGAACGGGAGACAGTACTCAACACCCGGGAGCCCTCGGGAACACAGACGCACGGCTGAACGGGAAGACGGACGTCCCACCCCTCGCACGGCTGAGCCGGACCACGAGCGCCGCGAAGCGACGCGCACACGGCTCAGCCGGAGCGGTCCTGGGCTCCCGGTGCCGGGTGCCCGGGCACGCGGTCCGGCCGTGCGGTGGGGGTCATGTCGCGCTGCGTTCGCTGGCCTCTCGGAGGTCTCGCTCCGCCGCCCGGCTCTGCGCCGTGTCAGGTTGTCCGGCCGTCGTGCCGGGGCGGCCCGCGCGCAGCAGCTCGCGCCAGTGCTCACGGCTCCAGTCGGCCGGGCTGGTGGTGCTGACGAACTCGTCAACGAGGGCGAGGAAGCGCGCCGGGTCGCTGTGGAAGGGGAAGTGACCCGCGCCCTCGAAGATCTCCAGACGGCTGCCCGGCATCGCCTGGTGCGCCCCGTACGCGTGCCGCACCGGCACCACGCTGTCGCGGTCGCCCCAGAGCAGCATCGTGGGCATGCCCTGGGTCAGATAGCAGCGGTCGAGCATGGTCACCGCCTGACCACGCCAGTCGACCACGGCCCGCAGGGTGCGGATGAACACGCTGCGGGACATCCCGTCGGGCAGCGCGTCCACGAGGTTCAGCAACTCCGGGGCGTCCTGGCCGACATCGGTGTCGAGGAGTCTCATCAGGCGGAGGAACAAGCCCAGTTGAAGGCGCATACCGGGCAGTCTCAGCGTCGAGAGCATGAGGTGGGAACCCGGCAGCGACACCGCCCGCAGTACGGGGTTGACCTCGCCGCCGACGCCGCCCGTGCTGACCAGGATCAGCCGTTCCGTGCGCTCGGGGAACTGATAGGCGAACTGCATCGCGACGCCGCCGCCGAGCGAGTGCCCGACCAGCGTGGCGGACTCGATGCCGAGCGTGGTGAGCAGATCGCGCACCCCGTTGGCGTACGCGGCCACCGAGTAGTCGGCCCGCGGCTTGTCCGACGCTCCGTGACCGAGCAGGTCCGGTGCGATCACCGTATGCGAGCGGGCCAGGTCGGGGATCAGCTCGGCCCAGGTCGCCGAGGAGTCGCCGATGCCGTGGATCAGGACGAGCGCGGGGCCCTCGCCGGCCATGCGGAAGGCGCGGCGGTAACCGTGCACGACACGGTGGTGCAGGCGCACTTCTCCGTCGCCCACCGAGCGCAGCCGCAGGTTTCGCCGCGGACGTCGAGGCGGTACGTCGACCACGGGCTCACCTCCTGTTCCCAGGCCGCCGTATGGGCAGCTCACGGGCCTCCGCGAAGGAGGCCCCAGCTCTCCTCTCCAGCCTAGGGCGCTCGTCCCACGAGGGATTTCCGTGAGGTTTCACCCCCGCTAAGCGGGCGAACCTCCAGGGACCGATACGGGATTGTCAGTGCCGGACGGCAAGCTGGGGTCGGGGAGTGCCATGCACCGCTTCGACCAGCCGACCCGGGGAGAGCCGTCCGATGCCGACCGCCGTACTGACCGACCACGAACGCGCCGCTGTGCAGGCCTATCTGCGTCTCCTCCATACCGTTCGAGCCACTTTCGACGGTACACCGGACGGGCCTCGACCACCCGTCGTGCCGCCCTCCGCACTCGCCGAGGCGGAGCAGGCACTGGCGGCGGCCGGGCTCGCAGGCAACGAGGAGGAGTTCTTCCGGCTGCTGCACAGCTGGTGTCCAAAGCCCGGAGGCCGCCTGGCCTGAGGCTGTCAGCCGCGGACGGCGTGGGGCACGGCGACGGCCGTGGCGACCAGGCCCCGCCGGATGGTCCAGCGCCCGTCGAAGATCTCGATCCGCCGCCCGCCGACCAGCGGTCCCGGCACGAGGAGTTCGGCGCGGAAACCGCCGGACCGGGCGGGGCCCCACGGCCCTGCACCCGGTTCCTCAAGATCTTTCCTCTCGAGACTACTCCGCCCGTCGAGACCCCGCCCGTCGGGACCCCGCCGCTCGACGCCGCTGTCCGTGAAGAGCTCGATGTCCGCCTCGAAGAATCCCAGCCACTGCCCGGTGAGGGGGAACCACGCCTTGTAGACGGACTCCTTCGCGCTGAACAGCAGCCGGTCCCAGTGCACGGAGGGGTGCCGCACCGCCAGCCCCCGCAGACGGTCGCTCTCCGTGGGCAGGGCCACTTGGTCGATGACGTCCTCAGGGAGCTCCTCGTGGGTTTCGGCGTCGATGCCCAGGGAGGCGAGGTCGGTGGCCCGGGTGAGGGAGGCGGCGCAGTAGCCGGGGCAGTGCGTCATGCTGCCGATCAGCCCGGAGGGCCAGACGGGCGCTCCGCTCGCGCCGCGCGGGACCGGCTGCGCGGGCACGCCGAGCTTCTCCATGGCCCGGCGGGCACACGCCCGCACGGCGGCGAACTCAGCACGCCGCTTGGGCACGAACGGCGCCGCCTGAGCCGCTTCCTCGGGGTACAGCGTCGCGCCTCCGGCCGCGTCGTCACCGTGTGCTTCCACGGTCACGACCGAATCCGGGAGCAGCTCCTCGATCACCGGTTTCGACCTCCATCGGCAGTATGCGGCGCAGGGTCCCCGGCGGGCCCGAGCGGGCGCGCCACTCACGGGGGTATCCCACCGAGACCTCTTCGAAGCGGACACCCTCGTGATGGGTGGTCCGCGGGATGTGGAGATGACCGTAGACCATGACCTCGACACGGAATCGGCGGTGCCAGTCGGCGGTCAGCCGGGTGCCGCACCACATCGCGAACTCGGGGTAGCGCAGGACGTCGGTCGGGTGGCGGTCCAGCGGGTAGTGGTTGACGAGGACCGTGGGCAGGTCGTCGGGCAGTTCGGCGAGCCTGCGTTCGGTCTCGGCGACCCGGGCGTGGCACCAGGCATCGCGGCTCGGGTAGGGATCGGGGTGCAGGGTGACCTCGTCGGTGCAGATCACACCGGTCTCCTGGGCGTAGGCCATCCCCTCGTCCTTGGTCGCGCAGCCGGGCGGCAGGAACGAGTAGTCGTAGAGCAGGAAGAGCGGTGCGACGACCGCGGGCCCGCCCGGCCCCTCCCACACGGGGTAGGGATCCTCGGGCGTCGTGATGCCCAACTCCCGGCACATGGCGACCAGATGCTCGTAGCGGGCGACGCCACGCAGCTTCACCGTGTCCTTCGGGTGGGTCCACAGTTCGTGGTTGCCGGGCGCCCAGATCACCTTGCCGAAGCGGCCGGCGAGTGTTTCGAGGGCCCATCGGATGTCGGCCACGGTCTCCGCGACGTCACCGGCCACCAGAAGCCAGTCGTCGTCGGACTCGGGGCGCATCTTCTCCACCAGGGCGCGGTTCTCCGCGTACCCGATGTGCAGGTCGCTGATGGCCAGCAGGTTTCCATGTCCGCCGACCGTCGACCGCACCTGCGCCACCTCCGAGAAAACGAATGGAAACACAAGAACACATTCGCCCCCATGGAACAAGAACGGCCCGCCCCAAGGCCGGATCCCGCGCATCGCGAAGGCCTGATCCACGGCATCCGAGCGCCCGCGATCGCCTTCTCCGGGAATCCGTAACACGCCTGTAGCGTCACACCCGGCCCGCGCCCCTTATGATCGCCCCAACACGACCGTCTCGAACCTCCTTTGGCGTCCGGCGGTTTCGTGTACCTCCCTCTCCCCTGGCCGGGCACGGCCTGCTTCGCCGTGCCCGGGAACCGTGAAAGGCGGCCTGCATGGGCTCTCGCGTACGCGTCTGGCTCAACCGCACGTACGCGGAGAACGTGTTCTTCATGGATCAGCTGCGAAGTAATCCGCAGCTCCGTCCGGTCGAGATCCATGCCACGCACGGCGATCCCGACTCTCCCGTACTGGCCGCGGCCGACACCGCGGCCATGGAGCCGGAGGGCCTCTCCCCCGCCGCGTACGTCGAGTACGCCCTCGACCAGTGCGCCCGCCACTCCATCGACGTGTTCGTGCCGGTCCTGCACCAGTCGGCGATCGTGGCGCATCGCGCGGAGTTCGCCGCGATCGGTACGGCCCTGCTGGCGCCGCCCGCCGAGGCGGTGGCCGTCTTCCAGGACAAGGCCACCGCGTACCAGGCGGTCCAGGCGGTGGGCGTGCCGGTGCCGCCGTGGTGGCGGGTGCGCACCGAGGAGGAGCTTCTCGTGGCGGTCGAGGCGCTGGAGGCCGCGGGTCACAAGGCCTGCTTCAAGCCGGCGGCGGGGGCGGGCGGGGTCGGCTTCCGCGTCATCACGCGCGCCCCCTTCTCCCTCGCGCACCTCAACGGATTTCCGAGTCCGTATGTGCCGCTGAGCCTGGTCCAGGACGCGCTGCGGGAGACGGACGAGCCCGTCGACTGGCTGGTCATGCCGCTGCTGGGGCAGCCGGAGGTGTCCGTCGACTGCCTCACCGGGCCCGACGGCCGGGTCCGCATGGCCGTGGGCCGCACCAAGAACGGGCGCCGCCGCGGCTTCACCCTCCACCCCTCGTGGATCGAGCCCGCGCGGCTGCTCGCGGAAGCGTTCGGGCTGCACTATCTGACGAACATCCAGTTCCGGATGTACGGCGACGAGCCGGTCCTCATGGACGTCAACACCCGCCCGGCGGGCGGCCTGCACCAGCTCTCGCAGTGCGGCATCAACGCGCCGTGGGCCGCTGTGCGGTTGGCGCTCGGCGAGGAGCCGGGCGAGGTGGTACCGCCGCTGCTCGGGCAGGACTACACCGTGGTCTCAGGACCCCGTCCCGTGCGTCCGGTGTCGGTGCCGCAGCAGCGGACCGACGCGCCCACCCCCACCCCCACGCCCGCATCCACGCTGCCGGCCGTGCCCGCCCCCGCCATGGAACCCGCCCCCACCGGCGCACCCACCGCGGCCATCGCGCCCGCGTAGACAAACGCCACCCGCTCCGCCCACCGGTCTGGACCAATTTCCGCTCAGCACCTTGACAGCGGGATTGGTCCATACCAACTTGGTTGCGCACCCCTCAGCACTCCCGAACACCCCCATTTCTTCAGGGAGATCGTGTGCGCATCACAGACCTCGGACGTTCCAGACGTCGTTTCCTCGCCCTGCTCGGCACCGCCGCCCTGGCCCTGGCCGGCGCGGTCGCCCTCCCCACCACGGCCCAGGCGGCCAATATCCTGCCCAACCCCGGCTTCGAGTCGGGCAGCCTCTCCCCCTGGTCATGCACCGGCAACCTCGGCTCGGTCGTCACCAGCCCCGTGCACGGCGGCACCAAAGCCCTTGCGGGAGCCGCGAGTTCGAGCGACAACGCCCAGTGCAGCCAGACCGTCGCGGTCCAGCCGAACACGACGTACAGCCTGTCGGGCTGGGTGCGCGGCAACTACGTCTACCTCGGCGTAGACGGCGGCGCCTCGACCTGGACGACCTCCCCATCGGCGTACAGCCAACTCACCCTGTCCTTCACTACTGGTGCCGCGCAGACCAGCGCCCGGATCTATACGCACGGCTGGTACGGGCAAGGGACCTACTACGCGGACGACATCAGCCTGGACGGCCCGGGCGGCGGCTCGGACACCCAGGCGCCGACCACGCCCACGAACCTGACCTCGACCGGCAAGACCTCCTCCAGCGTGTCGCTGTCGTGGGGCGCGTCGAGCGACAACGTCGGCGTGAGCGCGTACGACATCTACAGCGGCTCGAACCGGGTGCTCAGTGTGTCGGGTACGAGTGCCACGGTCAGCGGGCTGTCGGCGAGCACCGCCTACACCTTCACCGTGAAGGCGCGGGACGCGGCCGGGAACACCTCGGCGGCGTCCAACACCGTGAGCGTCACGACCAACTCGGGCGGCGGCGACACCGGCTTCAAGCAGGCGGCGCCCTACCTCTACCTCGGCTGGGGCGACCCGCCGAGCGCGACCTCGGTGATGAGCTCCACCGGGATCAAGTGGTTCACGATGGCGTTCATCCTCTCCTCGGGCGGCTGCAACCCCGCCTGGGACGGATCGCGCGCGCTGACCGGCGGCAATGACCAGACCGTCATCAACTCGATCCGCTCCGCGGGCGGCGACATCGTCCCGTCGATCGGCGGCTGGAGCGGCAACAAGCTCGGGCCGAACTGCTCGACACCGGAGGCGCTGGCGGGCGCGTACCAGAAGGTGATCGACGCGTACGGGCTCAAGGCGATCGACGTCGACATCGAGAACACGGACGAATTCGAGAACGCGACGGTCCAGGACCGGATCCTGAACGCCCTGAAGATCGTCAAGGCGAACAACCCGGGCCTGCGCACGATCATCACCTTCGGCACCTCGACGACCGGCCCGAACTACTGGGGCGGCCGCCTCATCGACCAGGCCAAGGCCCTGAACGCGAACATCGACGTGTTCACGATCATGCCGTTCGACTTCGGCGGCGGTGCCGACATGTACGGCAACACCGTGGGCGCCACCGAGGGGCTGAAGACCAAGTTGAAGTCGGCCTTCGGCTGGGACGACGCCACGGCCTACGCCCACATCGGTATCTCGGGCATGAACGGGCTCAGCGACCAGCAGGAGTTGACGAGTCCGGCGATCTGGACCCAGATCCGTGACTGGGCGAACTCCCACCACATCGCCCGGCTCGCCTACTGGTCGGTCAACCGCGACCGGCCCTGCCCGGGTGGTGGTGTGGTGAGCAACTGCTCCGGCATCAGCCAGAACACCTGGCAGTTCACGTCCATCACGGCCGGCTTCACCGGCTGACGCGCACGGTGCGGGGGTACCCGGTCCTCAGCCGGCCGGGTATCCCCATGCTCGCGCCAACTCAGCGAGCCTGGGCGGGAGTTCGAGCCCCGGATCGGCGCTGCGGGCGGGTTGGACACGCCCCGACTTGATGGTCTTGCTCCAGTCGCCGAGCTGGGGGCGGAAGGTGCCGTGGTCCCGGGAGCCGTAGTCGAGCATGGTGCTCTCCCAGGGGACTCCGAGGTAGTCGCACACGCCGCGGGTGATCCGCTCGGGATCGGCGGTGAGCTCTTCGTACGTGATCACATGGGCGGTGTCGAGGCTCTGGCGGGCCTCTTCCAGCTTCTCGCTGTAGTGGAGAACCTCGCGGCGAATGGCCTCGTGGTCGGGGTTCGCGCGACGGTTGGTGAGGAAGCTGATCACCGCGGCCGGGTGGCGGAGCAGCACGATGAAGCGGGCGCTGGGCCAACATCGGTGCAGGCGCGGCCAGACAAGGGTGTTCGGCGGGGTCTTGTCCACGATGATCTGCTTGCCGCTGCGGCTGAGTTCGAGGTGCAGCAGCCGGTCCCACAACGTGTGCTCCAGCTCGACCTTGTCGAGTTCGAGCGCCTGCATGGCGGCCGCGGTGAAGTCGCGGGACATGGTGACGTGGAGGGTGCGCAGATGCATCTCGTGCGGGGCGCGGATCTGGCTGTGGCTGTTGAGCAGCACCCGCAGCAGGGTCGAGCCGGAGCGCACGGAGGAGAGCACGAACACGGGCGAGTCCACCAGGCGCGGGGCGCTCGGGGCGACGTACTTCCACTCCTCAGGGGCCTTGGCGGGGGTCCGGGGTGACGGCACGGCGTCCAGACCCCGCCGCGGTGGGCGCACGGCCTCCGCCACCAGCCTCCCCCGACGCTTGAGGCCCTTGCTGATCGCGGACATACGCGGGTCTCGCACCGTGACACCTCTCTCTCGACTCCCCCGCATCGCAGGGGTGACAAGCGAACTTCAGGTGTCGGGTAGGGAACGAGCCGCGGTCACGGCAGCCGCCAAACCTGCCGTGACCAGGCGCTTTACCACTTCCTTAATTCTTCATGGGAAGTACGGTCGGTCAGTTCTTCCGTACGGCCATCGGTCAGTTCTTCCGTACGGCCAGTCGCAGCGTCTGCACCTCGAAGGGGCGCAACTCGACCGGGACCGCGTCCCCGTCCGTGTCCGCCGCCGCCAGCGGTCGCTCCAGGAGGTCGGTCACCTGGGCCCCCGCGAGCGGGAAGCCCGTGCGCAGGGTGCCCCGGGCACGACCGCCGCGGGACTCGTAGAGGCGTACGACGACATCGCCCGAGGCGTCGTCGGCGAGCTTGACCGCCTCGACCGTGACGCCCTCGCCGTCGACCGAGACGACCGGCCGCGCGGGACCGGCGGAATCGGCCACCCGCAGCGGCAGGTTGAGCGCGTAGCCCTCCGCGATGGCGTCCTCGACGCTCGCTCCCGGCAGCAGGGCGTAGGTGAAGCGGTGCTTGCCCTGGTCGGCCTCGGGGTCGGGCACGCGCGGGGCGCGCACGAGGGACAGCCGGACGGTGGTCGTTGTACCGCCGTCCTCGCGGACCGTGCGGGAGACGTCGTGGCCGTACGTCGAGTCGTTGATGACCGCGACGCCGTAGCCGGGCTCGGCAATGTGCACCCAGCGGTGGCCGTAGACCTCGAACCGGGCCGCTTCCCAGCTGGTGTTGGTGTGGGTGGGGCGCTGGACGTGGCCGAACTGGATCTCCGCGGAGGAGTGCGGGGCGCGGATGTCCACCGGGAAGGCGGCCTTGAGGATCTTCTCCGCCTCGTGCCAGTCGATCTCCGTCTCGACGTCGATCCGGCGGCTGCCCGCCCGGACGGTGATCGTCTGCGTGATCCGCGAGCCCTTGCCGAAGGCGCGCTCCACCTTCAGGGCACCGAGCAGCGGGCCGTCCTCGACAACCGTCACGGACTCGGCGTCGAGCAGGTCCGTGTAGCGGTTCTTGTAGTGCTTGTCGATGTCCCAGGCGTCCCAGTAGTTCGGGAGGTCGCTGTGCAGTCTGAGCAGGTTGCCCTTGTCGGCGAGGACTTCGCGATCGGCCGTCAGGTCCCGTACCGAGGCCAGGGTGCCGTCCTCGGCCAACTCGACCCGGACGAGGCCGTTGTCGAGGACGCGGCCGCTGACGGTCACCGGCCGCGCGGGCTCGCCCGTGCCGAGCGGGGCGCTGCCGTTCGCGGGGACCTCGGCGTACATCGGGATGCCGACGGACGTCCGGACCACCTCGGCGCGGTCGACCGGGCTGGTGTTGAACACCCGGGTCTCGCCCGTGCCCAGCGCGGCCACGGCCTCGGCCGTGATCGCCTCGACCTCCTTCGCCACCCGCGCGTACTCCGCCTCCGCCTCACGGTGCACCCAGGCGATGGACGAGCCCGGCAGGATGTCGTGGAACTGGTGCAGCAGCACGGTCTTCCAGAGCCGGTCGAGCTTCTCGTACGGGTAGGAGTAGCCCGGCGCGTGCAGCGCGGCGGTCGTCGCCCACAACTCGGCCTCGCGCAGCCGGTGTTCACTGCGCCGGTTGCCCTGCTTGGTGCGGGCCTGTGAGGTGTAGGTGGCGCGGTGCAGCTCCAAGTACAGCTCGCCCGACCAGACCTGGTCCTTGGGGATCTCCTCGCGGGCGGTGGCGAAGAAGGCGTCGGGGTGCTCGACACGGACCTTCGCCGAGCCCTCCAGGTTCGCCAGCCGGCGGGCGCGCTCCATCATTTCGCGGGTGGGGCCGCCGCCGCCGTCGCCGTGCCCGAAGGGGGCCAGTGAGGTCGTACCGCGACCCTTGTCCTGGTAGTTGCGGACGGCGTGCGCCATCTCCTTGCCGGAGAACTCGACGTTGTAGGTGTCGACGGGCGGGAAGTGCGTGAAGATGCGCGTGCCGTCGATGCCCTCCCACCAGAAGCTGTGGTGGGGCAGCTTGTTGGTCTGGTTCCAGGAGAGCTTCTGGGTCAGGAACCACTCGTTGCCGGCGAGCTTGGCGAGCTGCGGGTAGGCCGCGTTGTAGCCGAAGGAGTCCGGCAGCCAGACGCCCTTGGTCTCGACGCCGAAGTGCTCGATGAAGAACCGCTTGCCGTGGATGAGCTGGCGGGCCAGCGCCTCACCGCCGGGCAGGTTGCCGTCGGCCTCCACCCACATGCCGCCGACCGGTGCCCAACTGCCGTCGGAGACAGCCTTCTTGATGCGCTCCCACACCTGCGGATAGTTGTCGCGCACCCACTCGTACTGCTGGGCCTGCGAGCAGGCGAAGACGAACTCCTCGTACTCCTCCGCGAGTGCGGTGACGTTCGAGAAGGTGCGGGAGGTCTTGCGCTTGGTCTCGCGGATCGGCCAGAGCCAGGCGGAGTCGATGTGCGCGTGGCCGACGGAGGACAGGGTGTGGGCGCTGGCGTGCGCGGGCTTGGCCAGGGTCGGCGCGAGAACCGCGCGGGCGGCGGCGGCCGTCCCGGAGATGTCGTCCAGGTCCAGCGCGTCCATCGCCCGGTCCAGCGCGGTCATGATCTCGTGGCGGCGCGGGTCGAGTTCGGCGAGTTCCAGCATCAGCTCGCGCAGCACCTGGATGTCGAGGTCGAGGTGCCAGACGTCCTCGTCGAGGATCGCGATGTCCGCGCGCTTGAAGGTGTAGAGCGGCTTGTCGCCCGCGGTGAGGCGGTCGCCGAGCGGGGTCGGGGCCGCGAAGTCATTGGCGAGGATGTCGGGGTTGGAGGCCGCCTCGACCAGGTAGTGGATCTCCTCGCCGCCCGTCGCGGGGTGGGCGATCGGCACGTACTGGTTCTGCGGGTTGACCGCCTTCAGCGGCACCCCGTCCGGCAGGTGGACGAGCGCCTCGGCCTGGTTTCCGGGCCAGTCCCCGACGAAGCCGAGGTCGAAGACGGCCTCGACCCGCTTGCCCGCCCAGTTCTCCGGGACGGACCCGCGCATCCGGAACCAGGTCGTGCCCCACGGCGGCCCCCAAGGGGTGTCCATCGCGAAGGGCTTGTAGGGCGCGGCGGCGGCCTCCGCGAAGGGGACGGGCTCGCCGGGCGCCTGCCAGGCCTCGACCTCGAAGGGCACCGAGGTGGCGTGGACGGCGGGCTTGATGCGCTGGTCGTGGACGCGTGCGACGCGCTCCTCGATCCGGCGGCGTTCGTCGTGCATAAGAGTCTCCAGAAAGGTGGAAAGCGCTTACTTAAGGTACGCCAGGCCGGGGTGGACCGAGGTGTATCCCTCGACCAGCCTGCGGGCCACGTTCACGGAGTCCACGAGCGGATGCAGCGCGAAGGCCTTCACGGCGGTCGTGCGCGCGCCGGACTCGGCCGCGGACAGGACCTCGCGCTCCACCGCCTTGACCGAACACACCAGCCCGGTGGCGTGGCCGGGCAGCGGGGCGACGGCGACCGGGTGGGCACCGTTGGCGTCGACGAGGCAGGGCACCTCGATGACGGCGTCCGCGTCGAGCACGCTGAGCGTGCCGCGATTGCGGACGTTGAGGATGAGCGTGGTGCGCTCGTCGCGGGCGATGGCCCGCATCAGGGCCAGCGCCACCTTCTCGTAGCCTCCGGAGAGGTCGTCGGCGTCACGTTCGCCCGCGCCCGCCGCGTCCCGGTTCTCGGCCATGTAGGTGGCCTCGCGTTCGGCGCGGGTACGGTCCCAGGCGGTCAGCGCGGCGGCCTGCGGGTGCTTCATCTCCTCGTAGAACCGGTCCTGCTGGTCGTGCAGGAACGCGCCGCGCGTCTTCTCCGCCTGCTGGTAGGCGCGGACCGTTTCCCGGTTGAAGTAGTAGTAGTGCAGGTATTCGTTCGGGATGGCGCCCAGGGACTGGAGCCAGTCGACGCCGAAGAGCTTGCCCTCCTCGAAGGAGCCCAGCAGCTCGGGGTCCGCGAGCAGGCGCGGGAGTTCGTCGCGGCCCGCCACGCGCAGCCCGCGCACCCAGCCGAGGTGGTTGAGGCCGACGTAGTCGATCCACGCCTCGCGGGGGTTGGCGCCCAGCACCGTGGCGATCCGGCGGCCGAGGCCGACCGGCGAGTCGCAGATGCCGATCACCCGGTCGCCGAGGTGGCGGGACATGGCCTCGGTGACCAGGCCGGCCGGGTTGGTGAAGTTGATGACCCAGGCGTCGGGGGCGAGCCGGGCCACCCGCCGCGCGATGTCGACGGCCACAGGGACCGTGCGCAGGCCGTACGCGATGCCGCCGGCGCCGACCGTCTCCTGGCCGAGGACGCCCTCGGCGAGGGCGACCCGCTCGTCCGCCGCGCGCCCTTCGAGGCCGCCGACGCGGATCGCGGAGAAAATGAAGTCGGCGCCGCGCAGGGCGTCGTCGAGATCGGTGGTGCAGGACACCTCGGGGGCGTCCGGGTCCCCCGCCGCCTGTTCGGCCAGCACGCGGGCCACGGCCGTCAGCCGCGCCGCGTCCACGTCGTGCAGCACCACATGGGTGACGCGGCCCTCGGCGTGGTCCCCGAGGAGCGCCCCGTACACGAGCGGCACGCGGAAACCGCCGCCACCGAGAATCGTCAGCTTCACGCCATATCCGCCTTTCCTGTCACGACCACTTGCACACCCGCTTCTTCCAACGAGGACCGCGTCGCCGGGTCCAGCGGGCCGTTCGTCACCACCACGTCGAGTTCCTCCGGCCCGCAGACCCGCGCCATGCCCGTACCCGGGAACTTCGCGCGGTCGGCGAGCAGGACGACCTTGCCGCCGGCCTCGATCATGGCGCGCTTGACCGGCACCTCGACGACGGTGGTGTCCATCACCTGCCCGCCGGGCCGCACCCCGCTGGTACCGAGGAAGAGCCAGTCGGCGTGCAGTTGCCGCAGGTTGTCCTCGGTGAGGAAGCCGACCAGGGAGCGGTATTCGCGGCGGACCATGCCGCCGAGCAGCACCAGCTCTATGTCCTCGTCGTCCACGAGCTCCTCGTAGACCACCAGATTGCTGGTGATCACGGTGATCCGGCGTCCGTGCAGCTGCCGGGCCAGCCGGTAGGCGGTGGTGCCGATGTCCAGCAGGACGGACTGGCCGTCCTGCACCATCGACGCGGCGTGCGCCGCGATGGCGTCCTTCTCGGCCACGCGGACCTCGGCGACCTCGGCGAAGGGCTGGTCACCCTCCTCCACGACCGCGCCGCCGTGCACCCGCGTGAGCAGGCCTTCCTCCTCCAGTTTCAGCAGGTCACGGCGGACCGTGGCGGGGCTCACACCCAGCTGTTCGGAGAGATCGGTCACGGCTGCGGGCCCGCCGGAGCGCAGGGCCCGCAGGATGAGTTGATGTCGTCGCTCTGCCAGCACACCGTGAACAGTACTCGTCATTCTCAATCATTTCTATGCTCAGTTCTGCTCGACTCTTGCCAAATTGGCTGGATGCGCGCACGATCCTGTGCACCGCTTGCAGACTTTTGACGAGAGGGTGTCCTGTGGGTGACGAACGGCCCGACGTGTTGCTGACGGGGCTGCTCTTCTACGACCTCGTCCTGACCGGGCTGGGACGGCCGCCGACCCCCGGCGAGGAGATCTGGACCGAGGGCATGGGCGTGAGCCCCGGCGGTATCGCCAACCTGGCCGTGGCGGCCTCCCGCTTCGGCCTGCGCACCTCCCTGGCCACGGTCTTCGGCGACGACCACTACGGCGCGTACTGCCGCGAGGTCCTCGCCGGCCAGGAGGGTGTCGACCTCTCCCTCTCGCGTACCGCCGACGGCTGGCACACCCCGGTCACCGTCTCCCTCGCCCACGGCGACGATCGGGCCCTGGTCACCCACGGCCAGGAACCGCCGTACTCGCAGGACGAGCTGATGGGCGACCCGCCCGAGGCGCGCACCGCCCTCGTGCACCTCGAGGCCGAGCCGCGCGGCTGGCTCGCCAAGGCCGCCGCGAACGGCACGCAGATCTACGCCGACGTCGGCTGGGACCCCACCCAGCAGTGGTCCCGCGACCTCCTCGACCAGCTCACCCTGTGCCACGCCTTCCTCCCGAACGAGACCGAGGCGATGGCCTACACGCGCACCGACAGCGCGGTCGCGGCCCTCGGCACGCTGTCCGAACTGGTGCCGGTCGCCGTGGTCACCCGCGGCGGCGACGGCGCGGTGGCCGTGGACCAGTTGACGGGCGAGTTCGCGGAGGTTCCCGCGCTCGACATCGATGTCCTGGACGCGACGGGTGCCGGAGACGTCTTCGGCGCGAGTTTTGTCGCGGCCTCGCTCGGCGGCTGGCCGTTGGAGGAGCGGCTGCGCTTCGCGGTGCTCGCCGCGGGCCTGTCCGTACAGAAGCACGGCGGTGCGCTGGCGGCACCCGGCTGGTACGGCGTCCACCGCTGGTGGCACTCGCTGCGGGATCCCGAACTGCGCAAGGCCTACGGCTTCCTGGCCGACCGCCTTCCGGCGGACCCGGGCCCGCCCGTCCAGCACGCTCCCGTCACTCCCCCCGACGCCACCCGTCGGCCGAGCACCCCCCGATGACCCCACGTAAAACCCCTTTCATCACCCCACGTATGACCCCTCGTACGCGAAGACCGAAAAGATCCGAAAGGCGGTGGGAGCAGTGCGGCTCTCACGAAGGGGCCTGCTGCGCGCGGGCCTGGCCACAACGGCCGCCACGGCGCTCGGCGGCCTGGCGACCGGCTGTGGCGTTCCGACCGGCTCGACCGGGCGGAACATGGTCCTGTGGTACTGGAGCGGCGGGCTGAGCCCAAAGGTCGTCCAGGATGCCAAGACCCGCTACGACAGCGCGGTGAACCTCCAGGCCATCCAGATCGGCGGCTACTACCGCTCGAAGCTGATGACCACCATGACCGGACGCGCCCACGTCCCGGACATCGCCGGGCTCAAGGGCGAGGACATGGCCTCGTACCTACCGAACTCCGACCAGTTCGTGGACCTGCGCACGCTCGGCGCCGACAAACTGAAGGACCAGTACCTGCCCTGGAAGTGGGATCAGGGCATCGCCGAGGACGGCTCGATGGTGGGCTTCCCGATCGACTGCGGGCCGGTCGCGCACTACTACCAGCCGGCCGTCTTCCAGAAGGCCGGACTGGCATACGAGCCCGAGGACGTCTCCAAGGAGCTGGCCACCTGGGACCAGTTCTTCGCGGCCGGTGAGCAGCTCAAGAAGCGCATCCCCGGCACGTTCATCCTCACCGACGCCCTGAGCGTCTTCGGCATCTCGGTCAACCAGACGACCAAGCGGTACGTCGACAAGGACCGGCACTTCATCGGCGACCAGGAGCATGTGCGCACCGCCTGGGACCGTGCCGTCGAGGCCACCCGCCGCGGCCTGGTCTCGAAGATCATCAACGGCACGGCGGACAACACCTCGGCCACCGAGCGGGGCCTGCTGCCGAGCCAGCTGAACGCCTCCTGGGCGGCCGGTGACATCAAGCTCAACGTACCGAAGACCAAGGGCAAGTGGCGGGTGGCCGCGTGTCCGGGCGGGCCCTCGAACATCGGCGGTTCGTTCCTCGCGATCACCAAGGCGTGCCGGGAACCGGAGAAGGCCTTCGAGATGATCACCTGGATGCTCGACGCGGACAACCAGGCCCAGGGCTTTGTCGACTCGGTGCTCTTCCCGTCGACTCCGGCGTCGTACGCCATGAAGAAGCTGCGCGAACCTGACGCGTTCTTCGGCAACCAGATCACCATGGACGTCTTCGGCCCGGCCGCGGAAAAGATCCCGGTCGCCTTCAACAGCCCGTACGACATCGCACTCAGCACCCCCATCAACGACGAGCTGCGCAACTTCTCCATCCTCGGCAAGGACGAGAAGCAGGCATGGAAGGACGCCATGAGCAAGTGCCGGCGCATCGCGGACCACCTGGGGGTGAGTTACTGACATGGCTACCGCACCTGTGGTCGACACGCCCCCCGCGGCCGTGGCCGCCGTCCCCGCCGTCCACCCCAAGAAGGGCATCCTGAGCTACTGGCGGCTGTACGCCGCGATCTCCCCCTTCTATCTGCTGTTCCTCGCCTTCGGTCTGATCCCCGTCGGCTTCTCCCTCTATCTGTCGTTCCACCGCTGGGACGGCCTCGGCTCGATGGAGTACGCGGGGCTCTCGCAATACCGCTATCTGCTGTCGGACAGCCAGTTCTGGACCTCGATCGGGAACACGCTCGTCATCTGGGCGCTGGCCACCATCCCGATGATCTTCCTGGCGATGGTCACGGCCGTGATGCTCAACTCGGCGGTCCGCTTCAAGAACGTCTACCGCTTCGCGTTCTTCCTCCCGAACGTCACCTCGATCGTGGCCGTCGCGATCATCTTCGGCTCGGTCTTCTCCACCAACTTCGGTCTGATGAACGCCTTGTTGGAGGCGGTCGGCCTGGACCAGGTGGCCTGGCTGAACACACCGTGGGGCATCAAGGTCGCCATCGCCACGCTGATGACCTGGCAGTGGACCGGCTACAACGCGATCATCTTCCTCGCCGGGCTCCAGACGATCCCGGGCGAGCTGTACGAGGCGGCGCGCATGGACGGCGCCGGGCCCGTACAGACCTTCTTCCGGATCACGCTGCCGATGATGCGTCCGGTGCTGCTCTTCGTCCTCGTCATCTCGACGGTCACCGGCCTGCAGACCTTCTCCGAACCGCAGGTGCTGCTGCAGACCACGGACAACAACTCGTCGTTCGCGGGCGGTCCGGGCCACTCGGGACAGACCATGGTCCTCTACTTCTTCCAGCAGACCTTCGACAACAACGACTTCGGCTACGGCGCCGCGGTGGCCTGGGGCATCTTCCTCGTCGTCATCATCTTCTCGATCATCAACTGGCGCCTGGTGCAGCGCCGGGGCGAAGACTAGGAGGCCCCACCATGGCATCAACCACCAAAGGCTCGGGGCGCACGTCCTCCATCAAGGGTGACCGGCGCCGGGGCATCGCCCTCCATCTGGTCCTGATCATCGGTCTGCTGGTCTCGGTCTTCCCGTTCTACTGGGCCGTGATCATGTCGACGCACTCGTCGACCGAGATCTTCTCCTACCCGCCGAAGCTGCTGCCCGGCTCGCACTTCCTCGAGAACGCCCGCCATCTCTTCGACAACATCGATTTCTTCGGGTCGATGTTCAACTCGCTGCTGGTCGCGACCTCGGTGACCTTCCTGGTCCTGTTCTTCGACTCGCTGGCCGCGTTCGTCTTCGCCAAGTTCCAGTTCCCGGGCCGCGGGGTGCTGTTCGCCCTGATGATGGCGATCTTCATGGTTCCGGGACAGCTCCAGGCGATCCCGCAGTTCGTGATCATGGCGAAGCTGGGCTGGATAGGCTCGATGACCGCACTGATCGTCCCGGCGGCGGCGAACGCGTTCGGCATCTTCTGGATGCGCCAGTACATGAAGAGCGCGATCCACGACGAGCTGATCGACGCGTCGAAGCTCGACGGGGCCGGCTTCCTGCGCCAGTACTGGCATGTGGCGCTCCCGGTCGTCCGGCCGGGCCTCGCCTTCCTCGGCATCTTCACCTTCATGGGCCAGTGGAACGACTACGCCTGGCCCCTGATCGCCCTCACCAACCCCGACAACGTGACCCTGCAGGTCGCGCTGTCCCAGCTCAACGGTGTCCATGGCACCACCGACTACGGAATGGTCATGACCGGCGCACTTCTCGCCCTCATCCCACTGCTGATCGTCTTCGCGATCGGCGCCAAGCAGATCATCGCGGACCTCGGCAAGGGGGCCATCCGCTGATGACGGACCCGCTCTTCGCGCTGCGCCCCTGGGAAGCACCTGAGGTGACTTCCTGGGGGCGTTTGCCCATGAACGCCCTGGACCGGCGGGCGGATGCCCTGTCGCTGGACGGGGACTGGCGCTTCCAGCTGCTGCCCTCGCCGGCCGCGCCGCCGTCCGACACCTGGTCCTCCCAGCAGGTCCCGGGCGCCTGGACCATGCAGGGCACCGACGACCTGCCGCAGTACACCAACTTCACGATGCCCTGGGGCGAGTTCCCGCCCACCTCTCCCGCCGCGAATCCGACGGGCGTCTACGAGCGTGAGGTCGACGTTCCCGCCGAGTGGGCCGGACGCCGGATCGTGCTCCAGGTCGGCGCCGCCGAGAGCGTGCTGCTGGTCCATGTGGACGGGCGGCCGGTCGGCGTCTCCAAGGACTCCCATCTCGCGGCGGAGTTCGACCTCTCCGCCGTCGTACGCCCCGGAGCACGCTCCCGGCTGCGGCTGACCGTGGTCAAGTGGTCGGACGCCTCGCACATCGAGGACCAGGACCAGTGGTGGCACGCCGGGATCACCCGCTCGGTGCTGCTGTACGCCACCGATCCGCTGCGTCTCGCCGACGTGACCGTGCGGACGCGGTGCGACGGCGGGCTGCGGGTCGACTGCCAGGTGCGGGACGCGGGGGGTGCGCTGCCGGACGGGTGGTACGTCACCGGGGAGCTGGACGGCCACCTCCTCACCCAGGACGCGGAATTCGAGCGGTTCAAGGAGGAGGACGACCGGGTCTCCGACTTCCTCGGCGAGGCCCGCCTCACCACCGTCGTCGCCGATGTCCGCCCCTGGACCGCCGAGACACCCGAGCTGTACGCCCTGACCGTCCGGCTGCACCGTGCCGACGGCTCGGTCGCCGACACCTCGCGCCACCGGGTGGGCTTCCGCGAGGTCGAGATCCGCGGCCGGGACCTGCTCCTGAACGGCGAGCGGGTCTACATCCGAGGCGTCAACCGGCACGACTTCCATCCGCTGACGGGCCGCACGGTGTCGTACGACGACATGCGCGCGGATCTGGAGCTGCTGAAGCGCTTCGGGTTCAACGCGATCCGCACCGCCCACTACCCGAACGACCCGACCCTGCTCGACCTCGCCGACGAGCTGGGTTTCTACGTCGTCGACGAGGCGAACATCGAGGCGCACGACCACGCCCACGAGATCGCCGACGACCCCCGCTATCTGAACGCCTTCGTGGACCGCGTCTCCCGCATGGTCCTGCGCGACAAGAACCATCCCTCCGTCATCATCTGGTCGCTGGGCAACGAGTCCGACTACGGCGCGAACCACGACGCCGCGGCGGGCTGGGTGCGGCGCCACGACCCGACCCGGCCCCTCCAGTACGAGGGCGCGGCCAAGCTCGACTGGGCCGATCCGTCGCTCGCGTCCGATATCGCCTGCCCGATGTACGCGCCCCTGGAGGACTGTGTCGCGCACGCCCTCTCCGGCGAGCAGACCAAGCCGCTCATCTGGTGCGAGTACTCCCACGCCATGGGCAACAGCAGTGGCACGCTCGCCGAGCACTGGGTCGCCATCGAGTCGACCCCAGGGCTTCAGGGCGGTTTCATCTGGGAGTTCTGGGACCACGGCATTCTGCAACGCGTGAGTGACGGAAGACCGGCCGGGCGCGGTGGCGCCGGGCTGTATGACAACGGTGTCGCGGCACCGGGCCACCGCTGGGCGTACGGCGGCGACTTCGGCGAGACGATCCACGACGGCGCGTTCATCGCCGACGGGGTGGTCTTTCCCGACCGCACGCCCAAGCCGGTGATGTACGAGCACCGGGAGATCGCGGCGCCGGTGCGGCTCGCCCACGTCGGGGGCGAACTGCGGGTGAGCAATCACCAGCACTTCCGCGGCCTTGCGTGGCTGGCCGCCGAGTGGCAGCTGTCGCTCGCGGACGGCGGCACGCTGACGGCGCCGGCCGAACTGCCCGACGTACGGGCGGGTGAGTCGGTGGTGGTGCCGATGCCGTTCGCGCTGCCCAAGGACGGTGGCGAGGCCTGGCTGACGCTGCGGGTGACGACGGCGGACGAGGAGGCGTGGGCGCCGCGGGGTACGGAGGTATGTATGCCGCAGGTGAGGTTGCGGGCGGCGGAATCCGAGACTCCGGTGACGCTGGACGCCCCGGCCGTGGAGGTCGCCGAGGACGGGCTGCTCGTCCATCCGCTGCTGACGTCGGCCCCCGTGCTGTCGCTGTGGCGGACGCCGACCGACAACGACGAGCTGGGCGGCATGGCGGCGCGCTGGCGGGCCTGGGGGCTCGACACGCTCGAACGCAAGGTCGTCGACGTACGCCGTGAGGGCGGGAGCGTCACCGTGGTCGCCGAGTACCCGACCATGGCGGGCGTCGTGCGTCACGAGCAGGTGTTCACGAGCGTCGAGGGCGGGGTGCGGGTCGAGGAGACGGCCGAGCTGCCGGAGGGGCTCGACGATGTGCCCCGGGTGGGCTCGGTGTTCGAGACGGTCGCCGGGCTCGATGTCCTGGAGTGGTACGGGCAGGGCCCCTGGGAGTCCTATCCGGACCGGAGCGCGGGCGCGCCCGTGGGGCACCACTCCGTCGCCGTGGACGAGTTGTTCACTCCGTACCTGCGTCCGCAGGAGAGCGGCGGGCGGCACGGGGTACGCCGGTTCACGCTCTCCGCGCCGGACGCCACGGGGCTCGCGGTCGCGTTGGACCAGCCGCGGCAGGTGACCGTGACCCGGTACCGGGCCGAGGACCTGGCCGCCGCCACCCACCACGACGAACTCGTCCCGCGCCCCGGCTGCGTGGTGCACCTCGACGCGGCCCACCGGGGCCTGGGCACGGCCTCGTGCGGGTCGGACACCTCGCCCGGCCATCTGATCGGGACCGGCATCCACCACTGGTCCTGGACGCTGCGCGTGCTCTGACCTCGTACTCACGGCACCCGGCGTCGGCCCGACTCGCACCTTCACCGACCTGACTCACACCTTCACTGTCCCTTAGACCGACCGGCAATTGGAGGGTGGGAGAAGGAGCGGGGTCTGGTGCGTGCAGCTGCAAGGCGGAGGAGGGAGTGATGGCGGAGCCAGGTCCATGTGGTGATGACCACGGCGGGAGTTGGGAAGCGACTCGATCACGTCCGGACTCGTGCGCCGGTTTATCGACAGCGCCTTGCCCTG